>JBEGMZ010000179.1:0-3045 GCA_041182745.1 Acidobacteriota bacterium | reverse complement strand
GGAGTGTAGCGCGCCTCGACGATGCCCGCGATCTGGGCGCCGATCAGCATTCCAAGTCCAAGGGTGAAGAGCACCAGCAGCCCCTGCGCCTGGGCCCGAATCCGGTTTGGCGCAACCTGGTCAGTGTAGATCTGGCCGGTGACAAAGAAGAAATCGTAGCATATTCCGTGGATCACGATGCCAGTGATGATCATCCAGCGGATCTGAGCCGGAGCGCCAAGGGCAAAGAGCGCGTAACGTGCCACCCACGCGAGCATCCCCACCCCGAGCATCCATTTTACTCCAAGCCGTGCGAAGAAGAATGGCATCACCAGCATGAAGAAGATCTCTGACATCTGACCATAGGTCATCGTCTGTCCGATTGGCAGCCCGGTCATTTCGACCAGCCGGCTGGTGATCTGATAGTAGAACGAGAGCGGGATGCAGATCAGAAATGACGCCGCCATGAATATCAGGTACGAGCGATCCTTGAAGAGCGCGAGGGCATCGAGCCCGAGAACCTGGCGGATCGTGACCTCCCCTTCCCGGACGGGTGGAGTATGGGGCAGTGTCAGGCTGTAGAGCCCGAGAAAGATCGCACTGCCTGCGGTGAGATAGAACATTGAGATGTCTTTCTCCATTCCGAGGTAGGTGAGGGCGAGGCCGGCCGCGATCCAGCCGATCGTTCCCCAGACGCGGATCGCCGGGAACTCCTTCTCGGAGTCGCTGATATTCTTCATTGCCAGGGTATTGGTCAGCGCCAGCGTCGGAAAATAGGCCAGCGTGTGGCCGAAGAGGACGATATTGATCAGTTCCGGCGACGGTGACTCGCCCTGCATGAGCGTCGTCGCGTAGAGCACGATCAGTCCACCAATGATGTGTAGTGCGGCGAGCACTCGCTGGGCTGGGAAGAACCGGTCGGCAATCATGCCAACAAAGAAGGGCGAAATCATACTTGCGATCGGCCCGATCGAGTAGGTCCAGCTGAAATCGCCAGCGTCAAAACCGATGGTCCCAAGGTAGTTTGGAGCGGTGACATACCACGAACCCCAGACAAAGAACTGGACGAACATCATGATGGAGAGCCGTACACGCAGTTGTAGATTCATAAGTCACTTCCCGTATTTTTAAGTTCACACATTCCGGAGCTGCCATTTTGGAGTTGGAGATTTTAAATCGATCCGGAAAGGATTCTACCCGAGGTCCGCCCGGAAGGCGAGTCTTTACAAGGTATGCCGCCGGGCTGAGACCGTAATCTCTGCTGGTGAGACAGGGCAATCGCATTATGGATTGAGATGGCCTTCCAATTATTGATCGCACGCAAAGGATCGAAGACGCGAGGAAGAAAGATTGTATCGGGAGACCATCCTTCGTGCCTTCGCGTGAGGCAGGCTGTAATCCATACGGCCTCGTCAGAGAGATCATACCCGAAGCCACGCGGCGGCGAGGATCGCTGGCAGCGAAATGCGATTGCCCTTGCTGGTGTGAGAAGATCCCACCGCTGGCGCCGCCGCCGGGGTGGCCGCTGAAAAGTCGGGGTCGCATTACTTGTCGGCGAAGACCCCACGGTAGACCTCGATCGCCTCGTCCTCTGAAGGCAGTCGAAGGTTGTCGGTGAACCGGTTCATGAAGTTGAAGGCGCAGGTCTGCAGCAGAACCTCCAGCGCCCCATAATCTCCGAATTCACGTCGCAGGGCAGCGAAGTCGGCGTCGGTTGCCGCACCCGGATCGACCGTAATTTTGCGGGCGAAAGAGACCGCCGCCAGTTCGCGAGGCGTGAGCGCCGAGTCGTCGCGACGCAGCGCGACCAGCCTCGCCGGATCGACGCCGAGGCGGCGGAGTCCGACGACCTGATGCACAATGCAGTACCGGCAACCATTGACCATCGAAACAGCGAGTGAGATCTGAAGTTGAAGTTCACGACCGATCCTTGAGTCGGTCCTGACCGTTGTCCCGTATCCACGCCAGGCGGCTTGCAGGTCTGGAACACGAAGCATGGCGCGCTGGGAGTTGGCAATCGCCAGGCCCAGGCCGCTGTTGCGGGTTGCCGGGTCTTTCGAGGCGGCCTCGGCGCTGACCACCGCCTTCATCTCCTCGTCGGTGACAAGGCCGATACGGGCCGGGGGAGTATGCTCTGGCAGACGGGGAGGAATGGCAGGTTTTGAGTTGCCGTCAAGAACCCACGGCTCGACCGGAAGGTTGAGAGCCTCGCAGAAGCGGGTAAAGTAGTTGAAGAAGCTGACCGCCATGGTCAGTTCAATCAGCTGCGAATCGTTGAAGAAGCGACGGGTAGCAGCAAACCTGCCATCGGTGATGCCGTGAACATCACGGGTGAGCCACTCGGCATATTCCAGCGCCGCGCGTTCGCGGGGGGCGGTAGTAGTCTTTCCCGTGACCCGCATCCTGTCCAGCGTCTCCTTCCCACGCGCGGTGGCGTGGAGCAGCCGCTCGAAATGGGCGGCGGCGTAGGGACTGTGGGTGACCTGGGCAATGCGCAGCCCCATTGCCAGCTTCAGCTCCGGTGGCACCGTCCCGCCGAAGATGAATGTCCGGAAGAGGTGGGCGAAGGGTTTGGCTCCTGGTGGCATGACCGCGAAGGCCCGCAGATAGTTTGGGATGCGCCCGCTCCCGGCGGGCTCGAGCGAGACCGATGAGATTGACTCAGCGGCCGGATCGGCCAGCGGAAGCCGTGCCTCTGTCCCGACCCGCTCGCGGGCAAGGCTTCGCAGCTCAGTGAGCGTCGCCATCCGCAGCGGGCGTCTGGTTGGCAAATCGAGGGCTGCGGCCGGGGTCAGCAGCAGGAGGAGTGTAATGCCGATCGATCGTATCTTCATCAGAGATCTCCGCAGAACGGTTCAAAAGCTTAAACGCAGGCTGCATTGGAGCGTGCGTGCGTCGTGGGCCTGGGTCGATCTGCCGAATGACGCGAGCGACAGATCGGAGTTTGGCAGAAAGAGGTTGACGTTGTTCAGCGCGTTGAAGGCCTCAAAGCGAATCTCCAGCTGCGTCCGATCATAGAGCGCAAACCCACGACTCAGTGAGAGCTCAAGGCTGGTGAAATTCGGG
>JBEGMZ010000178.1:0-3837 GCA_041182745.1 Acidobacteriota bacterium | reverse complement strand
AAGAGGAGATGCTCCAGTGTCAGCATTTCGTGTCGGCGAACCACGGCCTCGGTGGCGGCAAGATTCAGAGTCTCCTGAAGTTCCTTTGTGATCATAGTGCTTACCTGTACCTGTCAAATCCGGAGGGAGGTCACTCCTGCTCCATCGTACACAACAGAGGATATTGATATTCGCGCGCCAGGCTCAATACCCGCGAGATCTTGGTTTCGGCGATCTCGTAGGTAAAGACACCCGCCACTCCAACTCCCTGGAAGTGTACTTCCAGCATGATTCTTGTCGCTTCCATCTCGGAATGATGGAAGATCGACATTAGAACGTAGATGACGAACTCCATGGTGGTGTAGTTGTCATTGTGCAGCAGAACCTTGAAGAGCGGAGGCTTTACAGGCTGCTGCTGCTCCATCGTTCCAACCCGGTGATCAGTATGTTGATCCGGTTTCGGCATAATCAGTGGGCAGAATCAGAAGTTCTCGTGTGTCGGAATCACTGGCAAATCAATTAACACCCTCGGTCTGTTGAGATTGTGGCGTCAATGGCAGTCTAAAGAAAAATTTATGGCTCCGGCACAGCGGAAAGTTCCAGCGTGATTATCGAAGACCAACGGTGCGACAGCCGGCGTACCAGCGGGTTCACCATCAACCTGTCGGCAAAGGCAACAGACGAAAATACCTTTTCACGATCGTGATCGTCAAGTCCCTGTTTGGTGAAAAACGATTACCCGGGCTGCTTGCAAGGTCGATCCTGATCGGCGGCTACCGGGAGGATGGAGGAATGGTCCATCAGCGCTTGCGGTGAGGGGCAACCGATGGCGTATAATCACGTCCATACGTATTTTTAACGATGTCGGGGGTGAGGGGTTCTCCAAGCGGGAGCGCGCTGCCGGCAGATGGTAAACCAGCGAACCGCAGCCACTTGCTGCAGGTACTAAAGTCAAGGATGGTCTCAGATGAACAAAGGACGCAGAACAGTTTTGAAGGCGGCTGCCGTGACCGCGGTTGGCGCACCGATGGCGATTGAAGCGAAGGGGGTAACTCAGGAGAAGAAGCCGGTCGGCAAGAAGGTCCACTACCGGGGCGGGAAGAGGCCGGAACGGAAGCCGGGCGAGCAGCCACCACTCTTCTCGGGTGCGGTCTCATACGGAAATCTGTTGTTCATCGCCGGCAAGGGCGCGCACTTCGAAGGTGATATCAAGGCCCACACCAAGCACGTGCTCGACGAGATTGAGAAGGAGCTGGTCAATGCCGGGTCGTCGATGGAGAAGGTGCTCAAGGCCAACGTCTATCTGGCCGACGGAAAGGACTATCAGGCGATGAACGAGGTCTTCCGGGGCCGTTTTGGTGACGAGCCGCCGGTGCGGACGACGATTGCCGCGGCCTGGGTTCCAGGGGACTCACTGGTCGAGATCGACGTGATCGCTTATATTTAACTGGCCACAATGTTGGCTGCAGGAGGGATAGGACAATGGAACGTCGAACATTTGTCAAACTGCTCTCAACCACGCCGCTGGCCTCGGGACTGGTACCCGGCGGGGCCGCAGGGGATATTCCGCATTACCGAACAGTGACCAGTTATGCGGCGGCAGAGGTTCCGGGTATGCCCGGACCTTACCCGGGGAGGGTGATCTCGGTCAAATCGGCTCGCTCGTTGAGCGAGGATGGTCTGAAGATCAATGGCGAAGTGGTCCGGGAGATGATGGAGCGCGGGATGCGTTCACTGACAGGCGAGAAGCGGACGAGTGATGCCTGGAAGCGTTTCTTCGATCCGTCGGACGTGGTGGGGATCAAGGTCAACGCCGGAGGTCGTCCGTGGGTTGTTTCGACCCCGGAGATCGTTGTCGAGTGTGTGCGCAATCTGATGGCGGTAGGAGTCAGGCCGCAACAGATCCATATCTTCGAACGGTTCGAGGATCAGATGAATGAGATCGACTATGGTCGGTATCTTCCCGCCGGCGTCAATATCTTCTCGGCCGAGCAGGCCAATCTTCGTTACAGCAATTCGAACTATGATCCGAATGTCTACGTCGAGGCCGACTTCTTTGGTGAGGATGACACGCGATCGAACATGATTTCGTTGATCTCACGCAAGCTGACGAAGATCATCAACATCCCCAATATGAAGGATCACGGAGCGACCGGAGTTACCGGGTGTCTGAAGAATATCGCCTATGGTGGTTTCTCGAATGTGGCGCGAACGCACTATCGTGGCTCATCACACACCCTCTCCTTTGTTGGGACGCTGGCAGCAGTTGAGCCGATCCGTTCGCGAACGGTCCTGCAGATTATGGATGGACTGCGTGGGGTGTGGCATGCCGGCCCTTTTGCGGCGACACTGAAGTACGTCTTCTTTCCGCGGACGATAATGTTCGGGACCGATCCGGTGGCGATCGACCGGCTGCTGATCGATATTATCGACGATGAGCGGAAGCGCCGAGGAGCAGTCTCGATCTGGAACCGGGATGAGAAGACGCTCGACTTTATCAGTGGAAAGCGGCGGGACGATGATCCGAACGTCAATATTCTGATTCGTGAGCCCGGACACGTCGACTATGCCGCCCAGCTTGGACTGGGAGTTTCGGACTTGAGGATGATCAGACATCAGGAGATTGAGGTATGAGGCTGGTGATCGCGTTGCTGCTTGCGCTGCTGCTCTCGAGTCCGGAGTTGGCGAGCCTGGCAGCTGGCGGGGAGAGGCTGGCTGACACTGGAGCGGGGCCGCTCGTATATTGGACGGCCGGGGTCGGGACGATCGGAGTGGTGAAGGCGGCCGGTCTTCGAGAGCTGGCAGTGCCGGTCTCTGAGGTCGATGAGTGGCGAAAGGCTGGACTGCGAGTGGTGGGAGTCGACTCTGCCGGGCTCTCCGGACGGCGTCGGGTAGCGGTACCAAAGCTGGCCGGGCGCGGCAATGTCGCCTCGGCGACACGCCGGCCGTGGATCGACGCCAACGGCTGGATGTTCACCCGGCATCCACGCGAACAGTTCATCTATGACGAACTCCCGGCTGGCAAGGCGGCCATTGCGGCCGCAGAGGCCTATGCTTACGGTGTCGACGCGCTACTGCCGATCGCTGCTGAGGATCTCAAAACGGCGGCGACGGTGATCGACGACCTGCGGAGCTTACCGGTGTTGCGGCTCCCAGTCGTTGCCGACTTTACGGTTGTCGATAACAATTCACCACAGATCGACGAAGTGCTCAATCTTCTGACGCGCCGCAACCTCCTCTACCGGATCGTGCCAGCTCCAATTGAGAGCTATTCAATCAATATCCGGCTCGGCACACGGGAGTACCCGGATGAGGCGGCGGCGGATCCGAGCGCTTTTGCCCAGACGATCCGCCTCAGGCTTGGTGATCAGAATCGGAGCCTCCGGGTCTATGGCTCCGAGGTCGTCATTGCCCGACTGACCGGTGATGCGGATCGGGCGCGGGTTCATCTGCTCAACTACAGCGGACGGCAGGCGGAAGGATTGCGGATCCGCGTCCGCGGCAACTATCGCTTGGGAGCGCTCACCACTCTCGGCCTCGCCAGACAGACGCTCGAAGAACCACGCGTCGAGAAGGGCAGCTTCGAGGGTACCATTCCGAAAATGGGAACCTACGCCGTGATCGACCTCCGCTGAAGAGTCAAGGCTGAAGGTTGCTGAAGATTTAAGATGGCACGACGGTGAGATCTTCGACTGCGGTCCGTTACCGTTTGTGCCGTGAAGATGATGCCGTGAAGATAATGCCGTGAAGATAATGCCGTGAAGATGATGCCGTGAAGATGATGAAGATATGGCCCCGCAGATTGGAAAAGGACTGATCGTCATTGGTCTCCTCCTGGTGGTGACGGGAGTACTTATC
>JBEGMZ010000177.1:0-4270 GCA_041182745.1 Acidobacteriota bacterium | reverse complement strand
GGCCGCCGCTGGATGCTCTCATCCCCGGTGATCCGGCTCGTGAAGGGGTGCCCGGCCAGAATCCCCGCCAACATCCGGATGGTCGACCCGGAGTTGCCCGCGTCAAGCATCGACTCCGCTTCACGCAGCCCCTCCAGCCCAACCCCGTCGACGGTCACCAGCGACGCGGACCGTCCGATCCTGACACCGAGCCCCGCCAGGCAGTCGAGAGTGCTCTGGCAATCCCGTGCCGTCGAATAGTTACTGATCTCTGATCGACCCTCGCCAAGCGCCGCGAAGAGCGCGCTCCGGTGTGAGATCGACTTGTCTCCTGGCAGTGAGAACTCACCCCGCAGGCGTGAACTGCCCGCTACCGCCACTCTCAGCCTGGTCTCATTGTTCATTAAGCTCATGAATAAACTGAAAAACCCACTTTCCCGGCCCCGATCGACCGCTGGCATCAGACCCCAGGGGGCAGATGGTACCGTGATCGGCCTGCATTTTTGTCCCACCATCCTGAGGTTACATCCGAAGACCGACTTTGCAAAAGCCCGGCGCGGCTGCCACTCAGCCCGAAACCCACCTTGACATCACTTTTTCCGCTGTGTTACACAACTCTTTGTGTCACAATGCTTGCGGGATGTTGCTGCGCGCACCGGCGCAGGCCATCTTAGCAGATCGATCGATCTTTATGAAATTTGTCAACGAGTCCAACGGTTCACTCGCCAGGGCCTCTGATGTGTACCAGATAAGCTGGTGGTGATTTGGGGTAGGTGATTTGGGGTGATCGTGATTTGGGGTGATATTGATTTGGGGTGATATTGATTTGGGGTTAAATTGACGGACGTTCCCGGGCGGACGTCGAACCTTTCGGACTTGTCGTTTCATCTTTCGAGGATGTGCCGATTTATGACTGTCTCGGAGAATGTGGTCTGTCTGACCATTGCCAGTCAGCTTGAGTTCATCGACCTGGTGACAAATCTCACCGACAACCTGACCAGCCTCGCCGGGTTTGACGAGGAGTCGGTCTACTGGATAAATATGGCTGTTCGTGAATCGGTTGCCAACGCGGTCGAACACGGAAATCGTTACGATCCAAACAAAGCGGTCGATGTCACCTTCACCCTCTCGTCCGGACAGCTTCACGTCTCGGTCCGCGACCGCGGCGATGGTTTCGACCCCTCCGACCTCCCTGATCCGCTCGATCCACTCAATCTTCTCAACCCGGCTGGACGCGGCATCCTCTATATGCGGACTTTTATGGATACGGTCGATTACGATCGTCATCCTGAGGGTGGGATGGTCGTCAGGATGAGCAAGTCCCGAACCCGGAAAGATGACGCTGAGGTCGCCGAAAGCTCCGGAGACGGTGAGCCGCGCCATGACGCAATTGGTAATTAATGAGCGGCTCCACGGAGAGGTCGTCATCCTCGATCTCGATGGCCGGATTGTCATCGGAGAGGGAAGCCGGATCCTCCACGCCGAGGTGGCGCGGCTTATTGAGCGCGGACAGCTGAGGATAATACTCGACCTGCAGGCTGTGACTCACGTCGACAGCTCCGGCATCGGTGAGCTTGTCTCGCGCCACACCACTACTCGCAATGCCGGGGGCCGCCTTGTCCTCAATCGGCTGCCGCGCAAGATTCACGACCTGCTGCGAGTGACGCGTCTGGTTGATATCTTTGAGATCTACGAGACCGAAGATTCCGCCCTTCGCAGCTTCGATCAGCCTGACCAGCTTGAAAAAGCCTGAAAAAGCCTGAAGAAGAAGACCACGCCCTCTTCTTCAGCCGGTTTCCGGATTCAGGGTTGGTTCCCCCTGCCGGAGGAGATTGGCCTCCGGACGCATAGCCAGATAATTCGTATGCGGTCTTCCTTCAGAACGCCTTCATTATCCTATTGCCAGAATTGTATTGCCAGACCCAGGGTTGCACCCCGGGCTGGTGGCACTGTGTTGGGAGCACAAACGATCTGTTATTCCCCGCCGGGCCCGTCGGCCCTGTTAGTCTGATTAGCCTGATGGGGCTTCAGCCTGGTCAGGCATAGATCTGAAGCCCCATTTATACGGAGAGAGGTTTACGGAAAGACTCCCAGCTCCTTGTAGTCGTGGGCGACCTTCTCCAGTGCAATGTAGAAGGCGGCCGTTCGGAGGTCGGGCAGCTCTCGACGGCTCTTCCAGGTCTCGCGCATGACCTGATAGGCGTGAACCATGGTCTCCTCAAGACCTGATTTGACATAGTCCAGTTCGTCAGGCCCCTTACTGAGGAGACCCCAGTCCTTCTCTGACAAGCGGCGGCCGGTGATCGTCTCGACCAGCTGGACAAGTCGGCGCTCCTGCGCTGCCTCATAGCGCTTGCCCATCCTTCCGATCCGGACGTGAGCGAGATTCTTGAGCCACTCGAAGTACGAGACAGTCACTCCGCCGGCGTTGGCATAGACATCCGGGATGACCAGAACTCCCCGCTCTTCAAGAATCTTCTCTGCTCCGGGTGTGGTCGGCCCGTTCGCCCCCTCCCCGATGATCCTCGCCCTGATGCGTGGCGCATTGGTCTCGGTGATCTGATTCTCGAGCGCTGCCGGAATCAGGATGTCACACTCCAGCTCGAGCGCGTCGATCGAATTGGGAATGTTGGTCGCTCCCGGAAAGTTGAGGATCGAGCCGGTTGCCCGCCGGTGCTGGAAGACCTCTTCCTCGTTGAGACCATCAGCCTTGAAGATCGCTCCCTCCTGCTCGGCGATCGCGATGATCAATGCCTCACCCTCCTCACGGCAGAACTTTGCGCAATGATACCCGACGTTCCCGAGCCCCTGCACAACGACCCGCTTGCCGGCCAGACCAGGTGTCAGGCCGATCGCCGTCATATCTTCCTCGATCGCGCAGGCCTCGCGCAGGGCATAGAAGACTCCGCGCCCGGTCGCCTCACGCCTCCCGGCTACTCCACCCTGCGAAATCGGCTTGCCCGTCACGCAGGCCATCGAGTCGAGCGCACCAGGATTCATCGCATCATAGGTGTCAGCGATCCAGGCCATCTCCTTCTCACCCGTTCCGTAATCCGGCGCCGGCACATCGACTCCCGGCCCGATGAAGTTCTTCTTCATCAGCTCGTGAGTGTAGCGACGCGTGATCCGCTCCAGCTCGTCCCGCTCGAAACGCGCCGGGTCGATCTGGATCGCTCCCTTCGCTCCGCCGAATGGGACGTCAACGATTGCACACTTGTAGGTCATGAGCGCTGCCAGCGCTTTCACCTCGTCTTCGTTCACGTTCGGCGCATAGCGGATCCCCCCCTTGGTCGGCATTTTGTGGTGGCTGTGCTCGACCCGCCACGCCTTGATCACCTCGTAGTACTCCTCACCCCGCTCGTTGAAGCGGCGTAACGGGAACTCGAAGTGGTAGACGCTGTTGCAGATTTTGATATGCTCAATTAAGCCTGGCGGATGGTCGGTCAGCGCGGCCGCACGGTCGACATAGCGAACCACATTCTCAAAGAAACTTGCATGGCTTGTTGTCTGGGCTGTCATGGACCTTTCCTTTCCTCAGTGGAACCTGATCTCCATCGGTTCCTGTTTCTCTCCTTCTCCTTGTCGGAACCGGCCGCGGAGACGACCGATTCACTCGACGACCCATTATAGTCCAGTCATTGAAAAAGTAGATAAGCTCCCCGGCCACTCTCGGCCGGCATGCGCAATGCAGGGCAATCGCATTTTCCTGCCAGCGATCTTCGCCGCGGCGGGGGATCTCGCTGACGAGAGCGAACGGCTTACGGTTTGCCTCACACGAGGGCCCGAAGGGTGGTCTCCTGATACCGTCTTTGTCTACTGGTTGACCGTCTCACTGACGACAACCGATGGCTGGCTCTCATTCCCGAGACGATCGATGGCGGTGATTCGATAATGGTAGGTGCGACCGGCGCTGACTCGGTCATCGCGCCAGGAACCTGACGCCTGGAGCTGCGGATTGAGGCGCTGCCAGTCGGTGAGCCGCCCGTCGACCTCCTCCGCGCGGTAGATGTTGTAGCCGGCAACATCCGGCTCGGTATTGAGCGGCCAGAAGAGGCTGACAAGGCGGTTGATCGAAGCGACTGTTACCGCTGCCGGGGGTGCCGGCGGGAAGGTGTCGCGGGCGGAATGGATCAGCGGACGACTCTCCTCACTCTCGATTCCGAACGAACCCGCGCCGCCATCAGTCCCTGCTGGTGGCGCTCCGGGCGGTGGTGAGACGGCGTGTACCCGATACTCGTAGCTCGTTCCGAACTGGAACGACTGGTCTCGAAAGAGAGGATCCTTCAAAAGC
>JBEGMZ010000176.1:0-3490 GCA_041182745.1 Acidobacteriota bacterium | reverse complement strand
ATTCAAGCGTTGAGGCCGCGACAATCACCACTTTTCCGCTGAACTCCAGCTCCTGGCGCGTCAGCCGGTCGACGACTGCGACCCCACGGGCCTTGCCGGTGTTCGGATCGACGGTGATATGACGGACGATCGAGTTCGGTCGCAGGGTCATCTTGCCGGTCGCGGCCGCAGCCGGCAGGGTCGAGGAGAGCGAGTTGAACATCGCTCCGACCGAGCAGCCATTCCCGCAGCTGCCGCAGTAGTGGCATTGGGCACGACCGTACTTGCGGTGATGATCCCTGACCTGGGTTAGCATCGCGACCCTTGGCTGAATCAGGTTCCACCCAAGTTTCTGGGTCGCCGATTTGAGAATCTGGTCGCCGCAGGTGAGTGCCATCGGCGGCAGGTAGTTGCCATCCGGCTGCCACCAGAGCCCGTCTCGATTGCCGCTCACGCCGATCCACTCCTCGGCCTTGTCGTAGTAGGGGGCAATCTCCTTGTAGTCGATCGGCCAGTCGACGTCGAACCCATCGTGGCTTGCCGCCTTGAAGTCGAGATCCGAGAAGCGCCAGGAGAGCCGCCCCCAGTGGAGCGTCTTCCCCCCGACGATCCGCGCTCGCACCCAGGTAAATGGTTTGCCCGGATCGGTCGTGTAGGGGTGTTCGGTGTCTTTGACGTAGAAGTGGCTGCTGAACTCTCCGGCCGTGTCCTGCATCCACTGCTCGGTCTGTTTCTGCCCCGGTCGCCAGAGCCCGCGATACATCGACTCGTACGCGAACTTGTTCATATTGAAGTCGCGGAGCGGATCGATCATCGGTCCGGCTTCGAGCACGAGGACCTGGAAGCCACGTTCGGTCAACTCCTTTGCCGCCATGCCCCCCGACGCCCCGGAGCCGATGATGATGGCGTCATACTTCTTCTTCGGAGAGGCCGATTTAAGCGCTGCCTGGATACTCTGCACGAACCACCTCCAATTACTTCCCGTATGTAACGCGGTAGACAAAGCCCTTGTTGTCATCCGAAATGTAGAGCGATCCATCGGCACCTGTCACCATACCGGCTGGTCGTCCAAAGACCTCACCGTTGCTCAGGAAGCCGGTCACGAAGTCGTCGATGCCCGTCACCTTGTTCTTCGCGATGTTGACGCGAACAACCTTGTAGCCGATCCGCTCTTTGCGCCCCGTTGGGCTTGAGCCGTGAAGTGCGACATAGAGCGTTCGGTAGGCGGCGGGAAACTTCTTTCCATCGTAGAAGGTCGCGCCGACCGGTGAGATGTGCGGCTGCAGCGCGAAGGCGGGTGGGACGGCCAGCTCCTTCTTCAGCGATCCCTTCGGGTTCGGGAGGTCAGCGTTCGGTACGTTGTCGCCAATGAAGTAGGGGAACCCGTAGTGCTTCCCGTCCTCAATCAGGTTGATCTCGCAGGGTGGGAACTCCTCCCCCTGCTTGTCCTGGCCCATGTCGGTTGCCCAGAGCTTGCCCGTCTTCGGGTCAAAGTCCATCCCGATCGCATTACGCAGCCCCCGCGCGAAGATCCGTCCACCAGTGCCATCGGCGTTGTACTGCATAATCGTTGTCCGTCGCTCATCCTCCTCCTCGCACGAGTTGCAGGAGGAGCCGATCGAGACGTACATCTTGCCGTCCGGGCCGAAGTCGACCGTTCGTGTCCAGTGCGAGGTGGTCGAGACCGGCAGATCGACCACCTTCTCCGGTGTCCCCTGCGCTTTGCCACCCTCATACTTCATTCGCAGGATCGCCGGATTGGTCGCGATGTAGAGATAGCCCTTGTGAAAGGCGACGCTGTGGGGGCGCGTCAACCCGCTCGCGACCACCTCGGTCGAGTCGGCCTTGCCGTCACCATTGCGATCGGGCAGCGCCACGACATCCCCTTTCGGCTGACGAGCAACATAGAGCACTCCATCCGGACTGACGGCCATCAGCCGTCCGCCGGTGATATCCGAGGCAAAGACCTCGACTTTGAAGCCGGATGGCACTTCGAGTGGGGCCGGCTTCGGAGGGGCAGCCGGGACGGACTGTCCCAATGCTCCAATCGTCGCAATTGTCATCACGGTCAGGCAGCCCACCGCTGCCAGCAACAGTCTGGTCCTCTTCATAGTCACAGTCACAGCTCTACTCCTCATAGTTGTCACGCAGTTGTCGCGCAATGCTCGGCTCCCGGTTGATGGGACCCGGTGGTTGGTCTGCCACAAAAACAGAGCGGTCAGAATCGGCCAGCGACAGAGATTATCGTCAGCTCGGGCCGAGTCGGACGCCTGGCGGGATGAATGTCTTGCTGCCTCAGGATTGCGGCCGGAAGAAGAGCACCAGGCTCGATCCGATCACAACGAGGAGGAATCCGACGAAGAGCAGCGGGTTGATCGACGACTTTGGCGGATGAAGCAGCATCGTCACCATCACGTTCACCACTGGTGCACCACCAAAGACGAGCGGCATGACGTATGTCGGCAGGCCACCTGACTTGAAGGCCCAGATGATGCAGGCCGCCCCAATCGCTCCAAGCGCCCCGGCGATGGTTGCGATGAGCGTTCCTTTGGCTGTAAAACCGGCTGTCGAGAGCTGATTCTGCGAGGCGAGCCCTGCCACCGGCACGATCACGCCAATCAGGAAATAGGCGACACCAACGCAGAGCAGCGCCCGCAGCGGATTGCCCAGCTTCGACTGACCCTGGTGAAGCAGCGCTCCGTAGACTCCCCACGAAAGCACCGCCCCGAACGCAAAGATTGCCCACACCATTGATCTGTTCCTCTCTCTGTTCATGGCCTCTTCTTTTCAGCAGTCTGGCTTGTTCTGTTTGTCGTTTTTACCTGCGCTCCGGCCGGATGACCGAAGCTGTAGAGCGCACTCGCAGTTCGAATGTAGATTCGATCACCGAGCGGCACCGGGGTCGCGTAGATCTCCTCCCCGAGCGGATTGACGGAGAGGACGCTCCAGTCCCCGGTCGCACTGACCACCGAGACGGTACCATCCTGACTGGCGAGGAAGACCTTGCCATCCGCCCCTACTGGGGAAGCGAAGTATTTGTCGATTGCACCCGGCAGACGACCCTGCTTGACCACCCGGCCGGACTCCGGGTCGAATGATAACAGGATTCCGCTGTCGTTGACCATAAACAAGTTTCCAAGATAAAGCAATGTTGACGGAACCTGCGGAACGGGTCGCTGGTATTTCCAGCGGATTGCCGTGTCGGTCATATCACCTTTTCCGCCAATTCTGATGGCGAGCAGCCCATTTTCAGAGGCCATCATGGCCCGGAAAACACCCCACTCCCGCTCGGTCAGCCGGAGGTCACGGTCGAGGTCAAAAGCCTCGAACGCCCAGGTCAGTACCCGCCGGATGGGGTCGTTCGCCGCCTCAGCGGACACCTCCGACTTGGCGATCAAACCGTCAGCGTCACGATCAAAGCGCTGCCGCCCCTCGGTAAATGGAATCGTCGCTATCTGCTGTCCTGGCTGGTTCTGTGGAAAGCCCCAACCATTGATGTAGAGATATTGGT
>JBEGMZ010000175.1:0-2636 GCA_041182745.1 Acidobacteriota bacterium | reverse complement strand
GACCACGCAACCGGTAACGGAGCGTGATCTGGTTGTTCGACCCCCGGTTCGGGATGATCCAGCCTGCCGGGCGTTCCACACCTTCAACCTTGCCGCTGACCACCAGCCGGTCGACCGGTTCCGTCGCCACCTCGAGAATCGCCCTGTCGGAACTCTCGACTATCCTGGTCCGCGTCATCAGGCCGAGCGTCCAGCCGGTGTCGTCATAGGTTCGAAGGCTCGGATCCGGAAAGTTCTGCTTCTCGATCAGAATCTTCGCCAGGCGTCCATAGGGCTGGTTGCGCTTGATGATAAACGAGCCGGCCGGGAAGCTCCCCTCGGTCAACTTGATCTCGGCGAGAGCCCTCCCCACCTCGATCCCCTGCGTCCGGAGCTGGTTGACTGCCGTCTGCACCCGTGTCATATCTTCCTGTGGCGGAAGGATGAAGCCGTACGGAGCCTCGGTCTTTCCGGCTTCGATCGAGTTGCGCGACTTGCGGTAGAAGTTCTCGAGAATCACCCGTGGAAACTGCGAAGTCAGCTGCAGCGCGGTCAGCACCGCCGTCTGCATGTAGTTGGTGTTGTTGCGCAACGACCATTCGACCTCGCGATAGGGCGGCAGCGGCCGGTACCATTCGCGGCTTGTCTGGCCGGCTCCACCCTGCGGCGGCGCGACCTGCCGCTTCATCGTATTCGCCCCGCCATTCCCAAAGGTTTCGTACATCCGCACCAGTCCATTGTGGTTCGACGACATGAACGCCAGGTAGCCTGGTGACCACATGTCGACAAAGGCGTGCGTCCAGACTCCCGGCATCCCATACTTGGTCAACTGCGCCATCTCAAAGTTCGCAAACCAGGGCAGCTCACCGTAGATGATCGGATCGAGACCCGCCTGCTGCGGCGCCTGGCCGCTGAAGGTGTAGAGGAATGGAACCGACTCGTGCAGGTCGTGCATAACCGGTGGATGCCACTGCAGATACCACTCAAGCAGGTTGCGCATTGTCACCTGCGAGTAGTTGGTGTCCCGGTTGTTGTCGTGAAAGATATATTTACCCCAGAAGGGTGGGCCTCCAACCGAGTCCTGCTCGCTCTTCTCGTCAAGCTTGTGGCGGTAGTACCATTCGACATACCGGTCACGTCCGTCCGGCTCGGCAACCGGAGTCAGCGAGACGATCACCTGCTCGCGGATCTGGCGAATCAGTGCCGAGTCCTCGGCTACCAGTCGGTAGGCCAGCTCCATCAGCATCTCCGGGGGGCCGGTCTCACCGCTGTGCAGCCCGGCCATCAGATGGTAGATCGGCTTTGTCCGGCTCAGAATCTCCTGCGCCTGATTTTCATCGATCTTTCGCGGATCGGCCAGCTGGGCAAGAGAGAGACGATGCTTTTCAAGGTCGCGAATCGACTCCTCACTACCAATGAAGACCACCAGGCACTCGCGCCCCTCGTCGGTCCGTCCAATCGTGATAACCTTTACCCGTGGCGTTGCCGCGGCCAGCGCCCGATAGTAGCCATAGATCTTCTCGGTCTTCGTCAATCTCTTCGGCTCACCAATGTGGTATCCGAGGAACTCCCCCGGCGTTGGTATCCCCGCCACTCGCGGCAGATGATCGACCAGCGGACTCAGAAACTCCGCCCGCGTCGTCCACATCCGAACCGACTTCGCGAAGTCCTCGTCCATCGGTTGCTGGGCCCGTCCGAACAGGGCGAGGCCACCAAGCAGAGTGATGACCAGTATCGTTTGTCGAAGGGAGAGATTGATTGACATTCGGCATGCTCCTTGGTTCATCTTGATCAGGATTCAATGCTCCGGATTGTAGTTTTGTGGATTACTCCAAGTCAATTGAGCTTTCCGCTCACCGGCTCTGAAATTGGGTCGAGGCTGGTGGAACGATCCGTTTCCTGTAGTATAGTGATTGTGTCGGTCTGTTCGAATGATGATCTGTCGATCTGCTCAGTGTCGATCCGCTCCGGATGAAAGGGGTTGTTGACGATGATCTCAAGAACGATACTTCTCTACCTCTCCAGGCAGTTCTGGCTCAAGGATCTGCTCGCCATCATTCCTGGCTTCAATCGCCTTCCGCAACGATTTATCGCTGGTGAGTCCATCCACGATGCGATCGGGGCGATCAGGAACCTCAACCGCCTCGGACTACTCGCGACCTTCGACCACCTTGGTGAGAGCACCACCTCGCGTCAAGATGCGACGGCTGATGTCGAGGAGTACCTCCAGGTGCTCAACCTGATCGAAGAGTCCGGGGTTGAATCGAACATCTCCATCAAACTAACTCAGCTCGGACTCGATATCGACGAAGAGTTCTGTTACCAGAACGTCCTGCGACTGGTCAGCGACGCCGCCCGCCGCAACAACTTCGTGCGCATCGATATGGAGGACTCATCCCGAACCGGGGCGACCCTCCGCCTCTTCGCTCGCATCCACGACCAGCACCCCAATGTTGGCATCGTCCTCCAGTCCTATCTCCACCGGACCGGGAAGGACGTCGATGAGGTGATCAGACGGGGGGCACGGATTCGTCTCTGCAAGGGAGCCTATCACGAACCGGAAGAGGTCGCTTTTCAGTCGAAAGAGGAGGTCGATCAGAACTACCTGCAATTGATGAGGGCCATGCTGCGCAGCGGAATCTACCACGCCTTCGCGA
>JBEGMZ010000174.1:0-10897 GCA_041182745.1 Acidobacteriota bacterium | reverse complement strand
GTTGGCCACTCGTGGTTCTGGCCGGATCTGGCGCCGTCAGCGTGGAGCTGGCGGGCGTGGCGCTACGCCGTTTCACCGGAGGCTGGCATCTCGGGAGCCCTGTTCAATAGCCTGATGATTGCCATCGTGGTTGCCACTCTGGCGGTGACGGTGGCACTTCCGGCCGCCCGGGCGTTGGCGCTCTACGCCCTCCCTGGCCGCCGCTGGCTCCACTTTATGCTGATGCTTCCGTTGCTCGCGCCCCCCCTTGCCCTGACGATGGGAATGCACGTTCTCTTTCTCCGCTATGGACTGGCCGACACTCTGACCGGGGTGGTGATTGTCCACCTCGTTCCGAGTGTGCCATACGCAACCATGGTTCTGACTGCCAGCCTCGCCCGGGTTGATATCCGGCTTGAGGCGCAGGCACGAACTCTCGGGGCGACGCCGGTCAGGGTCTGGCGTCACGTTACCCTGCCGTTGATCAGGTCGGGAGTTGCAACTGCCTTCGGGTTCGCTTTTCTGATCTCCTGGAGCCAGTACCTGACGACACTGATCATCGGCGGTGGACAGGTGCTGACATTGCCGCTGGTACTGGTTGCTTTTCAGCAGAGTGGCGACGAGTCGGTATCATCCGTCCTGTCGTTGATCTTTCTCGCCCCGGCGGTGCTGATTCTGACAATGGTTGGGCGCTGGATGGTTCTGCCAGATAATGAGAGAGGAGTTGGTCGTGAAAGAGATCAGGTTTCGTGAGGTCGGTCTGCTTCTCTGGCTGCTGTTCATCCCCGGCGGGATTGCGTGCGAACGATCGTCGCCTGGTAACCGGGCGGTCGATCTCGATCCGGCGCGGCTAACGGCGATGAGTTGGGCCGAGGTTGAGTCCCTCCCGCGTGGAACGACTGTCAACTTTGCGATGTGGGCCGGTGATGAGACACGAAATCGCTACTTCCGCGGGGCTCTGACCGACGAGCTGCGGCGACGCTATGGGGTCGAGTTGAGAGTTGTTCCACTCGGGGACGGGGCGGAGGCGATCACCAGACTACTCAACGAAAAGGCCGTCGGAAAGAGTCGCGGCGGGTCGATAGACATGATCTGGATAAATGGTGAGAACTTCGGAACAGCGAGGCAGGGAGGGGTTCTCTGGGGGCCGTTTGCGGCGGTACTGCCAAATCTTACCCGTTATCCGGCCGAGGCTTCGTGGCGCGATTTTGGTACACCGATCGAGGGGTACGAAGCTCCGTGGCAGCGGGCGCACTTTGTGCTGGCCTGGGATTCGGCACGCTTTCCAACGCCACCCACGACTATTCCGGAGTTGATCGACTGGATCCGGGCCAATCCGGGACGTTTTACCTATGCCGCACCACCGGACTTTACCGGCTCCGTCTTTCTCCGTCACCTGCTCTACCATTTTGGTGGTGGCGCGGAGAAATTTCAGTCCGGGTTTGACGAGGCTCTGTTCCAGACTGCGGCGGCCCGGGTGATCGAGCTACTACGCGAGATTCGACCCTTCCTCTGGCGTCGCGGGGAGACCTATCCGGCCAATCCGCGTGAGGTTGACCGGCTCTTTGCCAACCGTGAGATCGACTTTACGATGAGCTATGGGCCGTCTTTCGCCTCCGAGCGGATTGCTCGCGGTGAATTCCCGCTGACCGCCCGAACCTTTGTCTTCAGTACCGGGACGATCGGCAACTACAGTTACCTTGCCATTCCATTCAATGCCGCCAATCCGGCTGGCGCGCTGGTGGTTATCAACCACCTTATGTCGTTCGATTCACTAATTGATCAGTCACGGATACTCGGGAGCGTCTTCCCGCTCGATCCGGAGCGACTGACGGAGTTGGAGCGTTCACAGGTGACGGGACTTGAACGCGGGCCGGCCACCCTGTCGATCGAGGAGCTTACTCGCCACCTGCTCCCAGAGCCGGATTACCGCTACATCGATCGGCTTGAGCGCGAATGGCGGGAGAAGGTACCCCAGCCGTGATGAGAG
This sequence comes from Acidobacteriota bacterium, assembly GCA_041182745.1. Lineage (GTDB taxonomy): Bacteria > Acidobacteriota > Blastocatellia > RBC074 > RBC074 > CAIOZW01. Next base: position 8,928 of record JBEGMZ010000174.1, on the reverse strand, counting down.
AAGGTGGAACATCGGTCAGGATCGATGCCCTGACGGCCGGTTACGGGGGAGTCGAGGTGCTGCGAGCGGTAAGTCTGGTGATCGATCCGGGTGAGCTTGTGACGCTGCTTGGACCTTCAGGGTGCGGCAAATCGACCCTGTTGCGTGCCATCGCCGGACTTCATCCGCTGGAGGCCGGTGGCATCAGTTTCAACGAGCGGCCGGTCGACCGACTGCCACCTGAGAAGCGGCGAATCGCGATGGTCTTCCAGCGACCGCTCCTCTTTCCCTGGCTGAATGTGGCCGAAAACGTCCGCTTCGGCTTGAGGATGCGCCGGGTACCAGACTTCGTTGCCCGACAAAGGGTGGATGAGGCACTCCGGCTCGTCAGGCTCGACAGCCTTGCCGACCGCCGACCCGCTGAGCTTTCTGGTGGGCAGGAGCAGCGGGTTGCGCTCGCCCGTGCCATTGTCACCGAGCCGGATCTGCTGCTTCTTGATGAACCATTCACTGCACTTGATGAGAATCTTCGTCGTGAGATGCGCCAGCTCGTGCGCCGGCTCCAGCAGCAGCTCAGTATTACGACCATCTTTGTGACCCACGATCAGGTTGAAGCGGCGATGGTAGCCGACCGGATCGCCCTTCTTCTTGACGGCCGGCTCGCCCAGATCGACCCGCCACGCCACTTCTACACCCGTCCCGCTGATCCGGAGGTTGCGCGCTTCTTCGGCTGGCAGATGATCACGGCTGGTGGCGGCCTTCTTGCCCTTCGTCCCGAGCTTGTGCGGCTGCGAGGGGCGACGGAACTTGCCGCCTCCCCGCTGGGTGAGCCGATCTTTGCCCGGGTTGCCACCAGGCAGGATCTTGGCCTCAAAATATGCTTCAGCCTCGAGCTTGATGACGGCACAAGCATTGAGGTCTCGGGGGAGTCGTTCGAAGGCCGCCGCGGGACGGCCCTGAACTCACTGCCAGAACCTGGCGAGCGGGTTTCGCTCGACTTTCCCTCTGAATCGGCGGTTTATTTTCCGCTTCGTTGACCCTTCCCGAGCAGAATCTCCTCCAGCCGCGGTGAGATGGTCAGCATTGAACTGCGTGGTTTCCGTCCCGGTCTGATGCCCGGCCCGTGGAGGATCAGGGTCGAAAGATAGTCTGCCCGCTCCGGCCACAGTCCGTGAACGCCCTGCTCAACCGGTTTTGTCTCCAGATCACCCTCCGGCGCCGAACCGAAGAGATGGTGGGTGGCGGGCTCGAAGGCTGCGAGCACCGTTGCCAGCCGCGGGGTATGACGCCGCAACTCCTCCATTGGAACCTCGCGGCCGACCCCGTGGCGTCCCTCCCGTGAGGCCTGTCGCAGCCATTGCGCGACCCCGGGGTCAACGGTCGTCACCAGGCCGGGTGTCACATTGACCGACCCTGTCAAACCGTCCCGTTTCAGCGCGATCGGCAGGTTGATCACCCGATCCGCCCGCTCGAACCCGTGATCCGATACAATCGCCACTGCCATCTCCCGTGGCTTTGCCCGCAGCATCTCTCCGATCAGCTCATCCGTGTACTCGAGAATCGCACGAGATTCGCGGCTGAAAGGGCCGGTCTCATGCGCCTCCGCGTCGTGATCGACCAGATGGAGCAGGATCAGGTCCGGCTTCTCATACTTCAGCAGGTAGACGGTCGCAAGCGTCCGAGTCCGGTCATCCATCCACTCCTGGGCGAACGAGGGAAAGGCCCGCGCAATCTTCTCCACCAGCCCAGGGGTGGCCTTTGATTCGATCGATGGCAGATCCATTGCGCCACCACGTCGCTTTCTGAAGTACTCCGGCAGGTTGAAGTCGATTCGTGCCCCCACCGTGACCGGCCACGTAATCGCCGCTGTCCGCAACCCTGCTGAGCCCGCCTTCTCCCAGAGTGTCCGCTGCTTCAGAAGGGATACGTCCCAGTAGTAGTCGCCACCCTCCGCCCGCGGCCGACGGTTGGAGAGGATGCCATGCTCACTCGGGGCGACCCCTGTGATCAGTGTCGTGTGTGACGACCACGTGACGGTTGGGTAGACACCCGTGACTCCGGCCGTTACCTCACCCTCACGCATCAGCCGCCGCAGATTGGGAATCCGGAGTCCCAGCTGGTCGGCGTCTCGCAGATACCGGTAGTCAAGCCCATCCACTGAGATGACCAGCAGCGGACTTCCTCCTCCGGCCGGCTGCCCCGATGCTCTCTCCTCGATGCCTATCGCCAGCGCCAATATCAGTATGATCACTCTCTTCATCTGTTCTTTACCTCGGTCACACCTGTTCGGCCGCATCAGGTCAGGGAAAGACTCACTGCTACTGACCTTGCAACCTGTTCACCGGCTGATCATAGGTGATCGGATCTTCGGCTCAAAGTTCCGTCAGTCAATGTAAACAAAAAAGGCAGCTGGACTCTGCGTCCCTCTGCCTTGCCTGCAGGACCCAACCCATCCGTTGGATCCGAATTTTAAGATATATGATGCGGATGGGCCGTGTAGGGCTCGAACCTACGACCCGATGATTAAGAGTCATCTGCTCTACCAGCTGAGCTAACGGCCCGCATTTCACCTCTCAGGGCGAAACGTCAATATTATCGATTAACTTCCGGATGTCAAGTAAGCAGCGTCAATTCAGCATCAATAGAAGCTAAGCCCGCGAAGCTACGCCCGGCCACCGGCCGACCAGTGAAGGATGAGCGCTGTATGCGCTCACGTGGCAAGAGGAGTGGAGTATCAGAGCAGAAGTCTAAATAGAAACAGCCGACATCGGAACAGGCAACATTGAAACACGTCCGTGATGCGCGGCGATTACATCGTGCAGTGTCCCAATGTTGCCTGTCCCCATTTAGGTGATGGAGTTCGAGACTGACTCCAGCTTTTGAGAGACGGTCGAGATAATGCCACTCACGCTCACTCCCATTCCGGAGATGAAGATGAGCGCGACGGTCCCAATCAAAACCAGAATCAATGAGTACTCGACTAGATCCTGCCCCTGATCATCCGTGATAAACCTGCTGAGCTGGGTTCGCATCATTTTGGCAACTCTTTCTTTACGATCATTGACGATTGCGCCAACGGGATCAGAACGGGGCGTCCTGATTGACGAAGGAACCTAATGAATTACGGCGGCGACCGCCGCACAGGCCATTAACCAATAACACACCGATCCAATAACACACCGATCCAGTAAGACCCATCCAGTAAGACTAATTCATCTTAACCAAAAAGCAGCCTAAAAATAAACGCCGAAAAAGCGTTATGACAAACAGAGCGGGTGTCACCAGCGGGGGCTTGTCGGTGAGGCTAGACATCGGCTCCTGAACAGCGCGGGGGTGCGGGTGACCGATGAGCACAACCACCGGAGTATAGCTCACTGCACACCGATTCACCAGACCCTGAAGGGACGTCGGTCGAGCGATACCACAGGAACCCTGCGGTTGAAGCGTCGGTCAGGGCATACCAGGTGGGCCTTCTTGCCGCACTGCGCGGTGGCGGTCAGATGGGCCGATTGTCAGAACTTGCCGGCGAGCAGGTCTCTCCGCAGATCCCGTTCGCGGATCTGGGTATTACGGAGAAGCTGTTCGAGCAGGCTGATCATCCGCTCCGCTTCGTGGATTTCACGGCGGAGGGTGGCGACCTCGGATTGAAGTGCGTGGAGCTGGTCAGAGCCTGACCGCAACTGATCTCCACCGCCCGCCCCAAAGATAGTCACATTTCCCGCGGGGGGAACCAGATCGAGTCCGCCCCGTTCCATCTCGAACGGATGTCGCTCGATCTCATGAGCCATTACATCGTCCAGCCTGACTGGTCTGATCATTGCACTCATTCGTCTTCCTCCTTCTCTTGAGACATCACGACCGCCCGATCCTCGTCGGTGCCGCCTTTGATCCGTGAAGGCGCTGCCTGGTTACCACTGAACCTCCGGGACGCGGGGAGATGTTTCGCGCCTGGTCGGCCTTCCAATGCCGTAAGTAGTTCGCGAAGGCAGCCACACTGCCCGGATGAACAACTCGATTGACAAACGGATCAGCACAGGTTTCGCCGCCGGTCGAAACAATTGTGGTGAGATGTGAGGGGTGAGTGTGCGGGTCTTTGTTACCAGAGTCTGTCGCTGTTTTAAACTTCCAACCTTCTTTATTTGTCTCTATTCGTGACCCTGTTTTACTGTCTTGTGTATCTGACCCTGCTTATTGGTGACTCTGACGGATATGCCGCCAGTCGTCCCGATTATCCTTACATTACCACCAAAATATAGCACGGCGCCGCAGGGTCGAAAAGGACAATCTCTCTACTCCGGCCTATTTGGTGGCGAGCCATCTTCCAGATGAGCGATAGGCCGGAGCGACGAGATCCGATCTTTCCGCAGGCCGTGGGTCTGATCCGGTTGTGCTACTATGATCACCGGACAGGGGCAGAAAACGGGCAGTGACGGGGAGGTTTGAAGAGATCGGATGGGCGCACAAATTCTGAATGGGGTACTGGTCGCGGAAGCGGTTCGGCAGGGAGTGGCAGCGCGGGTCGCCGCGTTAGTCGCCCGCGGTCAGCGTCCCGGACTGGCGGTGGTATTGGTCGGCGAGAACCCGGCCTCGAAGGTCTATGTTGGCAGTAAAGTGAGAACCTGCGAGGCACTTGGTATCTTCTCCGAGAAGATTGAGTTGCCAGCTGGCACGAGCACGGAGGAGCTGCGGGGCCTGATTGAGCAGCTGAACGGGCGCGACGAGATCGATGGGATTCTGGTTCAATTGCCGCTTCCGCCGCAGATCGACGCGCGCCGAATCCTTGAGGCGATCGATCCGGCGAAGGATGTCGATGGGTTCCATGCCATCAATGTCGGGCGAATGGTGCGCGGCGAGGAGGCACTGGTGCCGTGTACTCCAGCCGGAGTGATCGAGCTGCTTGACTATTACCGGATTCCGTTAGCCGGGGCGAATGCAGTAGTCATCGGGCGGAGCGATATTGTTGGAAAACCGATGGCGATGCTGCTTCTCCACCGGAATGCGACAGTGACGATCTGCCATTCACAGACCCGGGATCTTCCGGCGATTGCCCGGCGGGCGGAGATCGTCATTGCCGCAATCGGGCGCACCGCGATGGTCAATGGCGACCATATCGGTGAGGGAGCCACCGTCGTCGATGTTGGCATCAACAAGGTGACGACAGCGGAGGAGGTTTGCCGGATCTTTGGCGAGGAGGAGCAGGCGACACGGCTCGACGACCTCGCGCGGCGTGGCTACACACTGGTCGGAGACGTCGAACCCCGCACGGTTCGTGACCGCGCCGGATGGTTCAGCCCGGTACCGGGCGGAGTCGGACCATTGACCATTGCCATGCTGATGAAGAACACGCTCCGGGCGGCAGAGGCCCGACGGGCTGACCGAATCTGAGGATCGACCTGCCATGCTCAAAGTCGGCCTTACCGGGGGAATCGCTTCTGGCAAATCTTACGTCGTTGGACTGTTGCGCGAGCTTGGCTGCGAGACCCTGGACGCCGATGTCACGGCCCATCAGGTTATGGAGCCAGGCCAGCCAGCGTATGCCGCGATCGTTGATCGTTTTGGTTCCGGAATACTCGACTCGGAGGGGCGGATCGACCGGGCGCGACTCGGTCCGATCGTCTTCGCTGACCCGGTTGCTCGCGCCGCACTCAACTCAATTGTCCACCCGCGCGTCTACGAGGCACAGTCGGCCTGGCTCGCTACCGTGGCGCAGTCTGATCCGCAGGCGATCGCCGTGATCGATGCGGCACTGATGATCGAGACGGGGTCGTGGCGTCGCTTTGACCGGATCGTTGTCGTCTACTGCCGCCCAGAGATCCAGCTCGAACGGCTGATGGCCCGCAATGGACTGACTCGCACCGCGGCCGAGGCCCGCATCGCCGCCCAGTTGCCGACATCCGAGAAGCTTTGCCACGCCGATTTCAGCATCGATACCTCGGAGGGATTCGAGGATACTCGCCGCCAGGTCTTCGATCTCTTCGCAAGACTCCGCGATCTTGCCACCGCTTCGCCAGAGAACAGCCAGGATTGAGACCGCACTCACTGCCCCCCAACTCTCCGCTCCCGTCTACTCTTCCACCTTCAGTTCATTGATCAGACGGTGGAGGTACTGGCGGCTGATCCGAAGACGATGCGCCGCCTCCGATCGAGAGCTGTGGCATTCACGCAGGGCCTGTCGGACAAGATCGCGCTTGAAATCGGTGATTGCTGACTCGAAAGATAGCTCGGGCGGCAGGAGGCCGCCGACCAGCTTAAGCTGGGGGAGTGCGGTCACTGCAACCGGCTCGACCGGTGAGGGTGCCTGTTCCCTGATCTTTGGCGGCAGCGAATCGACATCCAGCTCGACCCCGCTGCTGATGACGACCGCCCGCTCCATAATATTTTCGAGCTCCCGGATATTGCCTGGCCACCGGTACTGTGACAGCCGGCTTTCAAAAGCTCCACTCAGGCTTGGAATCGGCTTCGAATGCTTCAGCGCCGCCTTGCGGGCAAAATGTCGGGCCAGAATCGGGATGTCCTCCTGCCGCCCCCGCAACGGTGGCAGCTCGAGATTGACGATGTTGAGACGGTAGTAAAGGTCAGCCCGGAACTGTCCATTTTCGACCATATCCTCAAGGTTGCGATTGGTCGCCGCAATGACCCGAATGTCAACGGTCAGCAGCTCCTTCCCACCCAGGCGCTCAAATTGACGTTCCTGGAGGACGCGCAGCAGCTTCACCTGCATGGCGGGGGTCAGTTCACCGATCTCATCCAGAAAGAGAGTGCCACGATTTGCCAGCTCAAATCGCCCCTCACGGCGGCTGTTTGCTCCGGTGAAGGCCCCTTTCTCATGTCCGAAGAGTTCCGACTCAACGAGGGTCTCGGGCAGGGCGGCAATGTTACAGGCGATGAAAGGACCGGAGCTGCGTGGGCTGATGGTGTGAATGTGTCGCGCCAGCACCTCCTTGCCCGTGCCAGACTCGCCGGTAATCAGCACCGTTGCACTGGTCTCCGCCACTGATTGGGCCTGATCAAGGATCCGCTTCAACGCCGGCGTCGAACCCACGACCCCACCCTCGCCCTCACGCAGCCGACGCAGCTCGTCCTGGAGCGCCCGGATCTCGTTGTGGAGCTGGTGACTCTGGGCGGCATTCCGCACCATGATCTCGATCTCGACCGGAGTAAAGGGCTTCGGTAAGGGGGCGTAAGCGCTCCGACGGGCTACCTCGATCGCCGCACTGCGCGAATCATCGCCGGTGACGACGATCACCGGGATCCGACTGTTGAACTTGCGAACCCCTTCAAGGACTCCGAGCCCCTCGGTGATATCGTCCTCGTTCGGAGGCATGTGGAGATCACAGATCACCACATCGACCTGCTCCCGTTCAATTGTGGCAAGCGCCTCCTTCCGCGATGAAGCCTGGATGACAAGGTAGTCGTCCTCAAGTACACCGGCGAGCTCTCTTCGGATCGATGCCTGATCATCGACGATCAGCACGGTCTGTCTGGCTTTCTCAGTCTTCTCAGTCTTCTCAGTCTTCTCAGCCATGGATGATTGTTTCCGCAGATTTATCCGACCCTTTCCTCTTCCATCGCGTTCCCGCGGTCTTCTTAAAGAGACATAGAGTGGGGTCAGGGAAGCAGGGAGGCCGCGATGTCGCCTGAACTGTCGCTCAGGCTCGAGGTGTTGTTACCCCTCGTCGGAAGGATGACACTGAACTCGGTTCCACGCCCGACCTGACTCGCGACGTCGATTCGTCCGCCGTGCTGTTCGATGATGTCCCGGCAGGAATAGAGGCCCAGTCCAATACCTTTCTTTTTGGTCGTCGCGAATGGCTGGAAGAGCCGCTCGCGCATGAAGTCTTCGGTCATTCCCTTGCCCGTGTCAGCGACCAGGATGATGGCGTTCTCGCCATCCTGGCGGGTGGCAACCATCAGCACCCCACCGTCCTGCATCGCCTCAAGGGCGTTGATCACAAGATTCTCGATCACGCGCTCGATCGCTTTTCCGTCGACGTTCGCCAGAACCTCGGTGTTGAGGTTGGTCTGGATCTGGAACCGGTTGTCTGCCTGCGCTGCGGTCCGTTCGATCACCCGCCGGACGAGATTGGTCAGATTGGACTGCTCCCGGACGCGCTTCGTCGGCGTCCGCGGATCTGAGAGCTTCGACACCAGGCTCTGAAGGTTGTTGACCGAATCCGAGAGCGTCCGCATCGCGTCCTCACGGAATCCTTCGCGGTCAAACTTGCGCTCCATATTTGACACCAGCAGCGAAAGGGAGAGGATCTGGTTCTTCAGGTCGTGGGTGAGCACTGCCGAGAGCCGGGCGAACGACTCAAACTGCTTCTGCTCACCCTCCTTGCGGATCATCTCCCGCAACCGTCCAGCCATCCGGTTGAAGGCCTCAGCCAGCACCCGTGTCTCGTCCTTCGATTTGATCTGGATATGGTAGCCGAGATTTCCGGTCGCGATCGCCCGCGCCCCGTTAGTAACCCGTCGGATCGAATCGGTCGTTCCACTGATCAGAAAGTAGATCGACAGCATCGCGACGATCACCAGCAGCAGGGTCAGCAAAAGAAGCACAAAGCTGTCAAATTCGACCTGGCTGAGCGCTTTGGAATAGTCCTGGATGATGAGGGTTGAAAAGGCAGGGTTCTCCCTCCGCTGACGGTAATGGATCAGCCAGGGCTCGCTGTCGATATCCCCCGCCACGTACCCGGCGCTCCGGTCAGCGCTCCCCGCCTCTTTGAGCTCCCGCGCAAGGATTTTGTCGACCGAGGGGGCAAACTGACTGAAGGCCTCCCCGAAGGGGCGCGACTGCTTCGACTCGTCGGCTGCGTAGAGGACCGTGCCATCGTTACCAATCACCACCGCTTGCGGACGCCCATTCTCCGGCCTGTTCTCTGCGGTCATCGTCCGCGGACCAGCCGCCTCGGCAAAGAGCCGATCCGCACGCACCTTGACCACCAGCGC
>JBEGMZ010000173.1:0-3417 GCA_041182745.1 Acidobacteriota bacterium | reverse complement strand
CCCAAACTTTACCAAATAAGACGAATATTACAACACCATCTGAAAAAAATTACAACCACCCTGTAGAATTTAAGCCTCTCCCACTTCAACCGTTTATGCGATCCACCGTTCAGAGTTCAATCTCACCGGACATGACGGCAACGGCCGCGCCACCAACCCTGACGGCGGCAATTGAGCCGGCGACCTTATCGACGGCGACTTCAATACGGCTTGGGCGGCCAAGCTCGACTCCCTGCTCAATTGTCCAGCGGAACGTTCCAGCAGGTTCAGGGAGAAGGCTCGCCAGGTACCCTCCGAGCGCTGCCGCCGCCGATCCGGTTGCCGGATCTTCAGGGATGCCAAGGCCGGGACAGAAGACGCGGACGTGAAGATCGGCCTCCGGCGCAAGTGTCTCAGTGGTAAAGAGGCAGAGCATGGAAGCCCAGGAGTTGGCAAGGGACGAACGCCAGCGGGCAGTATCGATACTCACCCGATTCGCCGAGTGGATCGAATCGAGCGGCACAATAAGAAACGGGAGTCCACAGGAGACAGCACGTGGGACAGATCTGGTGGTGAGGATGTTGTGCGGCTCGAGTCCGACGATCGCGGCCAGCGCTTCGATCGACGGGGGAGCCGGTCCAAACTCAGGGCGGCGTGGGGTGGTGAGCTCGGCGTGGAACCGGCCGTGACCGTCAAGTCGCATTCTTACAGGTACAAGTCCGGCCCCAAGGCGAAAGGTGGACTGGGCGGCACCATCGACCAGCTCGATCCTGCCGCTGGTGGCGAGAATGAAGGCGGCTCCGATGGTCGGGTGGCCGGCAAAGGGCAGCTCCTCTTCGGGAGTGAAGATACGCAAGCAAAAATCGGCCTCCCCGCTGTCGGCGGGCAGCACAAAGACCGTTTCGGAGTAGTTGAACTCGCGGGCAAGCTGCTGCATCTGGTCACCTGACAGACCCTGGGCCTCAGGGATCACGGCCAGCTGATTGCCACCAAAGCGAGTATCGGTAAAGACATCGGCAGTCTGGAATTTACAACGCATCGGCGATCAGGAGAGGTGGTTGATCTTCACTCCGGCGCGGGCGAGGATATCGGGTTCGATAATCGTCTCGTTCCGCTCGGGTCCGGTCGAGATGAAAGCGAAGGGAGCACCCGAGATCTCAGCGAGATAGGCCAGGTAGTCTCTTGCCCGTGGCGGCAGATCAGCCAGACGGCGGATGCCGCGGGTCGAGGTCTTCCAGCCAGGGAGTGTCTCATAGATCGGAGTGGCCTCGTCCATCTGTCCGGCATCATACGGGATCCGATCCGTGACTTCGCCATTGATCCGGTATCCGATGCAGACCTTGATCTCGTCGAGGTCGTCGAGAACGTCGAGCTTGGTGAGGGCGAGGGCCTCGAGACCATTGAGCATGACCGCGTACCGGGCAACAACGGCATCGAACCAGCCGGTACGGCGTGGTCGACCAGTTGAGGCGCCAAACTCCTGGCCCCGCGCACGGAGCGCTTCGCCGGTCGCATCGTTCAGCTCGGTCGGGAAGGGTCCCCCCCCGACTCGGGTAGTGTAGGCCTTGATCACCCCGATCGCCAGTCCCACCCTCGAGGGTGGAATACCGGCGCCGGTACAGGCGCCGCCGATCGAGGAGTTTGAAGAGGTCACGAATGGATAGGTTCCGTGATCGATGTCGAGCATTGTTGCCTGGGCACCCTCGATCAGGATGCTCTTTCCGGCGCTCATTGCCTGGTTGAGAAAGTAGGCCGTATCCTGAATGTGCGGCGCAAGCCGTTCGCACCAGTGATGGCCGTCGGCCACCAGCTGCTCTTCGTCGATCGGCTCCCCGCCAAGGGTGGCAAGAAGTCGGTTGGCCTGACGGGCATTGGCGCGAAGCCGTGCGGGGAGATCCTTTGGATTGGTCAGCTCTCCGACTCGCAGACCGCGCCGTGCCATCTTCTCCTCATAGGCCGGACCAATCCCGCGCATAGTCGTACCGACCGCATTACCACCCCGCCCGGCCTCGATCGCCCGGTCAAGGGCGACGTGGTAAGGGAGGATCAGGTGGGCCCGATTGCTCACCACCAGATTGGCCGGTGAGACGTCGATCCCCTTCCCCAGCAGTTCATCCATCTCGGTGATCAGGGCACGGGGATCGACAACCACCCCGTTTCCGATCACACAGACCTTTCCCGGGTGGGTGATGCCGGACGGTATCAGGTGGAGCACAAACTTCTGCTCCTCCCCACCCTGGCGAATGATCACCGTGTGACCCGCGTTGTGGCCTCCCTGGTATCGAGTGACGAGGTCAAAGTTCGGGGCGAGAAGATCGACGATCTTGCCCTTACCTTCGTCTCCCCATTGTGCGCCGATGATTGCGAGGTTCATTTCTGGTCTTTGCCCTTAAGCGCCTGGTCTGTTCATAAGCTCTGAGATATCTCTGCGGTGAGCCGCAGGCAGCCACTCCCGCGCCGAGCGTGGGTTGGTGACGGCCGACTGCCAACCGACTACTTCCGGTCAAGATACTTCTCGACCGAGACTGCCGCCTGGACTCCATCTGCCACCACGTTGGCGAGCTGGTAGATTGGTCGAACACAAAGGTCGCCAGCGGCGTAGATTCCGGGAAGGCTTGTCTCCATCAGTTCGTTGACCTTGACCCGACCTTCATCGTCGAGTGCCACCAGACCACGACAGAGATCTGAGTTTGGGAGCCAGCCGATGAAGACAAAGACGGCCTTCACGTCCAGATCTTCGGTGGTGCCAGTCAGCAGATTCCGGACTCGAATCCCCTCCACCTCTCGCTCACCGTAGATCTCCTCGACCGTTGTGTTCCAGATCGGTCGAACCTTTGGGTTGTGAAGATACTCCTCGATGAGAATCTTCTGGGCGGTGAAATGGTCACGACGGTGGATCGATCTGACTTCGGAGGCGAAGCGGGTCAGGAATGCCCCCTCTTCGACGGCCGAGTTCCCGCCGCCAACCACTGCCACCGGGACATTGCGGAAGAAGGCCCCATCGCAGGTCGCGCAGACGCTGACACCGGATCCAAAGAGCTTCTCATACCCCGGTACGTCAAGTTTGCGCGGGCTCCTCCCCATGGCCATGATGACAGCCCGGGTGCTGACCGTGGTGCCATCACTAAGCCGGATGTCGAAGGTTCCATCATCCCGACGCTCGATGGCCGCTGCCCCGGTTCCAATCCTCACCTCGGCACCGAAACGCTGCGCGTGCTTCAAAAAGGCCTGCGAAAAATCGTATCCCGAAATCCCGTCGGGGAAGCCCGGGTAGTTGTCGATCGCAGCGGAGAAGACAATCTGCCCTCCAGGCACCGCTTTCTCGAGAACCAGCGTTCGCAGCAGGGCGCGTCCAGTGTAGACCGCCGCGGCGAGCCCCGTAGGGCCACCGCCGATGATTACCACGTCAAAATCGTATGTCATGTTCGGTGAATGAGT
>JBEGMZ010000172.1:0-6281 GCA_041182745.1 Acidobacteriota bacterium | reverse complement strand
GGGTGACGGTGATGACCAGGATGCGCCCGTCGGAGACCCGGACAAAGTCGATGTGCTTGATAACATCGGTCGTCACGTTGGGAGAGACAACAATCCCGACGTGGTTTGAGATTCGAGAGAGCAGGTGCGAGGCCCGCGCCATCAGGTGGTCGGCGCTCGGCCACGGCTGATGGTTGATCAGCATCTGGATCTCGCTCTCTTCGGAAGCCGGCAGCCCCGGCTGGTCGATCATATGATCGACGAAGAAACGGTAGCCCTTGTCACTCGGAATCCGACCAGCCGAGGTATGGGGCGATTCAAGGTAACCCGCCTCCTCGAGATCAGAGAAGATGTTGCGCACTGTTGCCGCCGAGAGTCCCTCGGTTGTCATCTTCGAGACGGTTCGCGACCCGACCGGCTCTCCCGTTGCGATGTGGGTTCTGATCAGCAGCGCAAGCATCTCCTGGCTCCGCTGATCGAGCGAGTCTGTCGTTTCACCTGTCCTGTTGGCTACTGTGCTCATCGCCTCGATCTTTCCTATTGGTCGTCCTTCGGTTCAACCCCCTGATCCAACCCCTAAACCCTAAATTCAAGCCCGGATCAATACGAGAATTAGAACAATAAACAGCCGGGAAAAGCCGGAATCTATAACTGAAATTGAAGGTATCACCCGGTTTCAAAAACTGTCAAGCTGTTGACGACTCTCCCTCCTGCATCGGGTTTTGCTGATTGACCGGCAGGAGTTAAGGCCACCACCACGCCCCACACACGCGACCCTCTCCGCCATTAAACTGGCGGCCGGGTAGCTTTCCCCCGGAGGCGGCCCGTCGAACTGGTCGGTACGTGCTCCGGCGGTCGTCTTCGCAGGGCAATCGCATTTTCCTGCCTGCCAACCTCGCCGCCGCGTGGCTTCGGGTGCGATCTCGCTGACGAGACCGAATGCATTACTGTTTGCCTCACACAAAGGCACGAAGGAGCGGCTCCTGATTCAATCTCTCTTGTCCATTTCTTCTTCCTCTCCTCTTCGCACCCAAGCTGCTACTGGTAAAGCTGCGACCGATAAATTGAAAGGCCCGCTCGATCCATAGTAGTGCGATTGCCCTGGTCGTCTTCGCAAAAGACGGTTCCTCTCCCTGGTTTTCTTGCAAGGGGGCCGGTGATTGTACTAAGATTCTCAATCTTGGAAGAAGAAGGGCCGCGCGCCTTTGTGCGCAGGGGGTTTTTGACCGTTCTGCAGGTATCCGGACCCCGTCAGGGGGCGGTCACAGATCCGATCAGGCCGGAGCCCGATCAAGGTAGTCGAAATGTAGTCGAAACCGTTCGGAATACCGTCTTAGCGGCAACCGGGCAAACTAGCTGAAAGGCCGGGATGAAAGAGTACCTCTCAATATTGATCGTCTTCATCTTCGTACTGGGCTTCGCCGTGACCCAGATAGTTCTCTCCCATCTGGTGGGGAGGCGCCGGGACACGAGGGCCAAACTTATGCCCTATGAGTGTGGTATGGACCCGGTTGGATCCGCCCATCAGCGGTTCTCGGTCAAATTCTACCTCGTCGCGATGCTCTTCATCCTCTTCGATATCGAGGCGATCTTCCTTGTCCCCTGGGCGGTCGTCTTCAGAGGCCTCATTGACCGCCTCTCCCGCCCATTTGTCTTTTTTGAAATGATGATCTTTATTGCGGTCCTCTTCGTTGGATATGTCTATGTCTGGAAGAAGGGGCTGTTTGAGTGGAACCGAAACTGAATAGAAACAGCCGTTATCGGAACAGGCAACATTGAAAAACGTCTCTGATTTGCGGCGATTCCATCATGCAGTGTCACAATTAGTGTCACAACTTTGCCTGTTCCGATTTAGCCGGTGCCAGCCGGGTTCGGGTGGGGCAACTTCACCGCGGGACCGGACTGGATTAGTCCGATCGTACAACCGGGACCGATTGTAAAACTGGAGTATAGTTATGGGTCTTGAGACAAAGTTGGGTGAAATTCTACCGGATGTCCTGACGACGCGGCTCGATTCGCTTGTCAACTGGGCACGGAAGTCCTCAATCTGGCCGGCGACCTTCGGGCTTGCCTGCTGCGCGATCGAGATGATGGCGATGACCGACGCGCGTAACGATGTCGCCCGCTTCGGGGCGGAGGTCTTCCGGGCGAGTCCGCGGCAGGCGGATGTGATGATTGTCGCCGGGCGGGTCTCGATCAAGATGGCACCGGTACTGCGACGAATCTACGACCAGATGCCAGAGCCGAAATGGGTGATCTCGATGGGTGTCTGCGCGTCGGCGGGAGGAGTCTTCAACAACTACGCCATTGTGCAGGGGGTCGACAAGGTGGTTCCGGTTGATGTCTTCGTGCCAGGCTGCCCGCCGCGGCCCGAGGGCCTGATCTGGGCCATTATGAAGCTGCAGGAGAAGATCGAGCGTGAGAAGGTCTTCACCGAGGAGAGTGCCGCCTGATGATCTGCCCGGAGTGTTCACTCCGGGTTGTCATTTTTAATCAACCACGAAACTGGTTCAACACTGGTCACATATGGCAGACGAGACAGCAATCAACAACAGGGTTCCACGGTACGCAGACGCTTTACAGCTCAGGGATCACTTTGCCGCCTCGATCGAGGAGATAACCGAGGCGATTGGCGAGGTGACGGTCGTCGTAAGGCGAGAAGGGCTGGTCGAGCTGATGACCTACCTGCGTGATGAGCCGAGCCTCCGCTTCAACTACCTGAGTGACATCGGTGGTCTCGATCTGGGTGAGTTCGCGACGCCGCGCTTCGCCGTCGCCTATCAGCTCTACTCGATCGACCACAATCATCGATTGCGGGTGAAGGTCTTTGTTGAGGAGGATGATGCGGTTCTGCCGACAGTGTGGGGCATCTGGAAGTCCTCAAATTGGCTTGAGCGGGAGATCTACGATATGTTCGGGATCACCTTCGAGGGCCATCCGGATATGCGCCGTATCCTGATGCCGGCAGATTACGAGGGGCATCCGTTGCGGAAAGACTTTCCGATCAAAGGTTACTAGGGGACACAAGGTACGAGGGGAGCAGGCAGGAACAATATGCAAGCGAAAGAAATTGTGGTTCCGACATCGGCCATCTCGATGCTGCGCAAGCCGGATCCGCTCTCGGATACGCAGATGACCGTCTCGATGGGGCCTCAGCATCCGTCGACACACGGCGTGCTGCGGCTTGAGCTGGTGCTCGATGGCGAGACGGTGATCAAGGCGACGCCCGACATCGGCTATCTGCACACCGGCATCGAGAAGACGATGGAGAAGGAGAAGTGGCAGCAGGTGGTGACGGTCACCTGCCGCATGGACTACCTCAACTCATCTGGTAATGACCTCGGATACGTGCTCGCGGTCGAGAAGCTGATGGGTGTAGAGGTGCCGAAGCGGGTGCAGGACATCCGGGTGCTGCTGACCGAGCTCAACCGGATAACCTCGCATCTGGTCTGGTTTGGAACGCACGCCATGGATATTGGGGCGATGACAGCCTTCTTCTATGCTTTCACCCAGCGGGAGAAGGGGCTTGATCTCTTCGAGTGCGTCTCCGGAGCGCGGCTTCACCAGAGCTATTTCGTGATCGGCGGGGTTCGCTGGGATCTGCCGCCAAATTTCCTTCCCCTGATGACCGAGTTTCTCGACGGTTTCCCGGCGTTTCTCGACGAGTGTCGCCGGCTGGTGACCGGCAACAAGATCTTCCAGCGCCGGACAAAAGGTGTCGGGGTGATCACGAAAGAGGCGGCGATCGACTGGGCGCTCTCCGGGCCGACGATTCGTGGCAGCGGGCTCGACTGGGACATCCGCAAGACAGAGCCCTACTCGGGCTATGATACCTACGATTTCAACGTTCCGGTCTACCACGACGGCGATGTCTGGTCACGCTACCTCGTCCGGATGGATGAGATGGAGGAGAGCTGGAAGATCTGCAAGCAGGCGGTTGAGAGGCTTCGCGAGCCAGGCCCCTACATGTCGGACCATCCGAAGCTGAAGCTTCCGGAGCGGGATCTGATGAAGAAGCATATCGACGTCATGATCCATCATTTCCTGCTCGCCTCGGAGGGCTTCACGGTTCCGGTCGGGGAGGTCTACCAGTCGATAGAGTCGGCACGCGGTGAGATCGGCTTCTATGTCGTCAGTGATGGCGGTGAGCGGCCATATCGGGTTCGCGTACGTGCTCCCTCCTACGTCAATCTTTCGGCACTGCCGGCGATGGTTGAGGGATCACTCATTGCCGACGTTGTCGCAGTCATTGGAAGCATCGACATTGTGCTCGGAGACGTGGACAGATAGCAGGATTACCGGGTTAAAAATATGTTCAGTCAAGCCAACGAAACGAAACTAGATGAGATCCTTACTCACTATCCGGTGAAGCGTTCAGCGGTTTTGCCGGCGCTCTACATCGCGCAGGAAGAGCACGGCTATGTTACGGACGACGATGTCCGATACATTGCCGAGCGGCTCGAGATGCGGGTCAATGAGGTCGAGGAGGTCGTAACCTTCTACACGATGTATTCACGTCAGCCGATTGGCAGGTACAAGCTGCAGGTCTGTCGGACCCTCTCCTGCATGCTTCTTGGAGCAGAGCGTATCACCGGCCATATCGAGCAGAAGCTGGGGATCGGGGTTGGTGAGACGACGCCGGATGGCCGATTCACCCTCCAGGAGGTCGAGTGTCTTGGCTACTGTGACCTTGCGCCGTGCCTGCAGGTCAACTTCGACTACCACGAGAAGGTCACGACCGAGGCGGTTGACAGTATAATAAATAACTTATCCTGATCCTCATCATCATAGGGAAAAACTTATGACACAGGTTCTGACAAGCAGATTTCATCTCAAGGGCGAGGCCTGCGACATTGCCGTCTACGAGCGAACCGGAGGCTATGCCGGATTGCCAAAGGCGCTGAAGGAGTTCACGCCGGATCAGGTGATCGAAGAGGTGAAGAAGTCGGCGCTGCGGGGGCGCGGAGGCGCCGGGTTCCCGACCGGAATGAAGTGGGGCTTCGTGCCGAAGGAGTCGAAGCGGCCCAAGTATGTCGTCTGCAACGCCGACGAATCGGAGCCGGGCACGGGCAAGGATCGCGATCTTATGCGGTATGACCCGCACCAGCTGATCGAGGGGATGATCATTGCCAGCTACGCGCTGGGGGCACATGCGGCTTACATCTACATCCGCGGTGAGTACTGGTATATCAAGGAGATTCTTGAGAAGGCCGTCGCGCAGGCCTACGCGAAGGGCTACCTTGGCAAGAATATCCTCGGATCCGGATTTGACCTCGACCTCTACGTTCACCCTGGCGCCGGCGCCTACATCTGTGGGGAAGAGACCGCGCTCCTCGAATCGCTGGAGGGAAAGCGTGGCCACCCGCGGCTGAAGCCACCCTTTCCGGCGGTGGTCGGATTGTACGGTGGACCGACGGTGGTCAACAACGTCGAGACGCTGGCGGTCGTTCCGCACATCATCCTGAAGGGTGGTGAATGGTACAAGTCGCTTGGCACCGAGAAGAGCGGAGGGACAAAACTCTTCACGGTGAGCGGCCACGTTGCCAGACCCGGGAACTATGAGGTTCCGATGGGCTATCCGCTCATGAAGCTGATCGACGATGACTGCGGAGGAATTCCCGGCGGGCGACGGTTGAAGGCGGTGATCCCGGGTGGGTCGTCGGTTCCGATCCTCAACGCTGAGGAGTGCGGGAAGGTGACGATGGACTACGAGTCGGTCGCGGCCGTCGGATCGATGCTCGGGTCAGGTGGCGTGATCGTGATGGACGAGACAGCCGATATTTTTGAATCGACCCGCAACATCACCCACTTCTACAAACACGAATCGTGCGGCTGGTGCACCCCGTGCCGTGAAGGAACGCGGTGGCTCTTCAACGTCTTCGAGCGGATGCATCGGTTTGAGGGGCAGTCAGGGGATGTTGAGTTGTTGTATGACCTGGCGGACAAGATCCTTGGCAAGAGCTTCTGTGCGCTCGGTGACGCGGCGGCGATGCCGGTACAGTCGGCGATCCGCAAGTTTCCGGACGATTTCCACCGACGGGTGAAGCACACACTGGTGCAGATTAACAAGGCAGCAGACTAGACGGACTCAATTTTGGCATATGGAAACAGTCAAGCTAACCATTAATGGACAGGAAGTGGCGGCGCCAAAGGGTGAGCTGCTGATCGAAGCGTGTGAGATGAACGGCATCTATCTGCCGCGATTCTGCCACTTTCGTGGATTGACACCACAGGCTTCGTGCCGGATGTGTGTGGTCCGGGTCGACAATCCGAAGATTCCGAAGCTTCAGACGGCCTGTACC
>JBEGMZ010000171.1:0-7109 GCA_041182745.1 Acidobacteriota bacterium | reverse complement strand
AGCTCGATCGGCTTTGCCAGGGTTGAGGATTGAACAGCCACTTTTGCCCTCTACCCGCTGGCGGTGGATCCCGGTTTGAGTACCTTGCCGGTATTATTCCCGCGAGTCGCCCGGTCGGCGGTAGCGCTAACGACGCTGGAGAGTGACCACGACGCCCGGAGAGATCCTCCTGCTGCCGCCATCCCCTTCACTCCGCTAACCCAGCCGCTGTTAGTAAAAATGATGCTCAAGCCCTGGCCCCTGCTTTAACTCTGATTTAATTCCCTTGTGTACGGCTTATGAGCAGGGCACTTAAACAGGGCTCTCTGCCCCAGGCCCTGCCGACTCTCGCAACCGACCGAACAGGTCGGCTCTCCGGCGGATTGT
Organism: Acidobacteriota bacterium; assembly: GCA_041182745.1. GTDB lineage: Bacteria > Acidobacteriota > Blastocatellia > RBC074 > RBC074 > CAIOZW01. The sequence continues at coordinate 6,743 of JBEGMZ010000171.1, read as the reverse complement.
CCAGCGGGAAGACCCGGTGGATCTTTTTAAGAAGTTAGCAAATTAACAAGTTAACGAAAAGTTTAACAAGTTAACAAAAAGTACAATTCAGTAAAAAGTACAATTTTGTATCTTCAACTCAAACGAGAGCCAAAAGTGTCATATCAAAAACAAGACCGGATATTACACCCGACCGGACAACTTTGGCAACCGTCACCGTATAAAAACCATCTCCGCCCAGGCCGGCGGGACAGGGCAGTCACATTATGGATCGAAGATGCGAAGAAGAAATATTGTAGCGGGAGAATCTCCTCCGTGGCTTCGTGCCCTCGTGTGAGGCAAACAGTAATCCGTTCGGTCTCGTCAGAGAGGTCGCACCCGAAGCCACGCCGCGGCGAAGATCGCTGGCAGGAAAAGGTGATTGCCCTGAGCCGACCTCAGCCGGCGAGGGGGATTCTGATGTAGTCGGCTCTCCTCTTGCGCGGAATGAAGCCCTCACCAATTATCACGTCTCGAAGCATCTCCTCAGTCGCCTTGTGGTTGGCACCTGCCTTGGAGATGACGTTCTCTTCGATCATAGTCGAACCGATATCATTGGCACCAAAGTGAAGGCCACGCCGACCGTCACCAAGCCCAACGGTCAGCCAGGAGACCTGGAGGTTGGGGATGTTGTCGAGGTAGAGACGTGAGAGCGCCAGCCAGCGCAGGTACTCCTCGGCCGGAAGGCGATCGGGAATCACCTTGCCGATCGGCGTATTGTCGGGTTGAAATGTCCAGGGAATGAAGGAGACGAAGCCGGGCTGGCCGGCGGCCAGGGTTCGCTCCTGGAGTTGACGCAGCATCTCGAGGTGCTGGAGGCGCTGATCGATCGTCTCACCGTAGCCGATCATCATCGTGGCGGTCGTCTTGAGACCGAGCCGGTGGGCGGCCTCCATCGCTCCAATCCACTCTTCGCCATTGCACTCAGTCCGACGCTTCCGTCTGATCTCGTCGACAAGGATCTCACCCCCTCCGCCCGGAATGCTGTCCAGACCGGCATCGCGCAGCGCACGGATAACATCCTCGCAGGACATACCGAAGGTCTTCGACATACCGTGAATCTCGGTAGGAGAGAAGCAATGAAGGTGGATGCCATAGCGCTGCTTCAGCTCACGAAGCAGGCTGGTGTACCACTCGAGCGGGAGATCGGGATGAAGGCCACCCTGCATCAGGACGCCGCTCCCACCAACTGCGATCATCTCTTCAACTTTGGTGAAGATCTCGTCATAGCTCAGGACATAACCCTCGGCGTGACCCGGCTTGCGGTAGAAAGCACAAAAATTGCACACCGAGAAGCAGATATTGGTGTAGTTGATGTTGCGATCAACTACATACGTCACCACCCCATCCGGATGAAGTTCGCGGCGGAGGCTGTCGGCGGCGTGCCGCAGATCCTCGGTCTCCGCTTCGATGATGACGGTGCGCCACTCCTCGAAGGCGAGCCGCTCGCGTCGCCCCACTCTGGCAAGAAGCTCTCTCACCTCTCCGGTCCGAACTACAGGCTTGGTACTCATCGGTCGACTCTCATTCCTGTCAGCTTGAAACTGCTGCCGGGCGCACCGGCTCCCTCTGATTACGGCCGATCACCTCACGGCCAATCACTGCTGATGACTGCGGTTATTCCGGCCCTTACTTACCAATAACGCATTTTAGAAGACCCAACCCGAATTCTCAAAGCCGCCTCTCTATTTTCGACCATCAGGGTGCATAGCGACGCCGGGCGCTCACTTTGCAGATCGAGAGAGCCTTCCAATCGTTGATCGTACCATAAGCACAAAGAAGAAAGATTGTAGCGGCAGACCATCTCTCGTCGCCTCGTACCTCCGTGTGCGGCCAACCGTAATCCATTCGCTCTTGTCAGAGAGATCGCACCCGAAGCCACGCGGCGGCGAATTTGGCTGGCAGGAAAATGCGATTGCCCTGCATCGCGACGGCGAAAGACTTTGCAGCCATCACTCTTTTGGGTAATCTGACCAGCGACGCTCCTTCGTCGAGTCGGGGGTCTGTTAATCATTGGATCGAGTTCAGCAGTGGAGGCTGGTTGAAGGATGAGAAGTGTCCGTTTAAAGGAGTTTATGGAGAGGCTGCCCGCCGGCAGTGTCGCAGTCATTCCCGGAGCGCGCGAAGTTCGGCGGAATGGCGATACTGACTTCGAGTTCCGTCAGGACTCTGACTTCAGCTTCCTGACCGGTATCAACGAACCGGACTGCGTGGCCGTCATTGCTCCATCGCACCCACGACACCGTTACGTGCTCTTTGTCCGACCGCGCCGGCGCGAGGAGGAGATCTGGACCGGACTCCGCACCGGTGTCGAGGGAGCAGTGCGCGACTTTGGGGCTGACGCTGCCTATGACATCGCCCGGCTCGACGAACTCCTCCCCCGCTACCTCGAGGAGGCTGAAACCCTCTGTTACCGCTTTGGCTGGTACGATCATTTCGACCAGCGGATCATTGCGACTCTGCGCCGGCTTCGTGAGATGGTCCGCAGCGGAGTCTATGGGCCCGGGACGATCGTCGATCCCTCGCTGATACTTCACGAGATGCGGCTGCGCAAGAACGAATCGGAGATTGCCTCCCTGCGCCGTGCTGCCAACATCTCTGCCGCCGGTCACGTCGCAGCGATGGAGGAGTGCCGACCCGGAATGTACGAGTACGAGCTCGAGGCGATCGTCGAATACACCTTTCGCCGCCACGGTGCGACCTGTCCGTCCTACCCCTCGATCGTCGGTGCCGGATTCAACTCAACCATCCTCCATTACAACACCAATCAGGAGCAGATCCACGATGGAGACCTCGTCCTGATCGATGCCGGTGCCGAGTTCAATGGCTTTGCCGGGGACATCACCCGGACTTTCCCCGCCAATGGCCGCTTCACACGAGCGCAGCAGGCCGTCTATGAAGCCGTTCTCCACGCCAACCAGGAGGTTATTCGCCTCGTGCGACCCGGGGTCAGCTTTATGGATCTCCATCAACACGCGGTACGTCTCCTCGCCGAAGCGCTCGTCGAACTGGGGCTCCTCGGCGGTAGTCCGGCCGAGGTGATCGAGAAGGGCACCTACCGAAGGTTCTTTATGCACCGAACCGGCCACTGGCTTGGAATGGATGTCCACGATGTCGGCCGCTACCGCACCCGGGATGACTGGCGCACGCTTGAACCGGGGATGGTCTTCACCGTTGAACCCGGCCTCTACATCCCGGCCGGAAGCGATGGTGTTTCAGAGGACTACTTCAACATCGGTATCCGGATCGAAGACGATGTGGTCGTCACTCCGACCGGAGTTGAAGTTCTCACCTCGGCGGTTCCCAAGGATGTCCCCGGCATTGAAAAACTGATGCGGAGGGGATGACCCCTGCTGCTGCTATTTCGGCTCAACTGACTTTTTCTGACTCTGGGTCAAATGACCATTGACGAATTTTACATGGCCTCGGCACTGTCCGAGGCCCGGCGCGGCGAGAGCGCGGGAGAGGTTCCGGTCGGGGCGCTGGTGCTTCTCGATCAGCGAATCATCGCCACCGCCTTCAATCGTCCGATCGGTCTTTGTGACCCGACTGCCCACGCTGAGATACTCGCCATCCGTGAAGCCTCGCGTCTGATTGGCAATTATCGCTTGACCGGGGCAACACTATATGTAACTCTAGAACCTTGTGCGATGTGCGCCGGGGCGCTGATCAATTCTCGTATCTCGAGATTGGTCTTTGGCGCGTTCGACAGTCGGGCCGGAGCGGTTGCTTCGGTCTTCAGGATTGCCGACAACAGTTTTTTGAACCATCGAGTCGATGTCACCGCCGGGGTACTCGCGACTGAATGCCGCGAACTTCTGCAGGCATTCTTTCAGGCAAAGCGGGCTCAGGCGAGGGAACACGGCAGGGGAGACACCACTCCCGAGCCAGGTTCCGGTGGCGTCACGCCTGAACCGACCTGACGATCTTGACTCGACTCTAAATTTAAAATTGTTCACACGGAGAGGTGCGAGAGTGGCTGAATCGGGCGGTCTCGAAAACCGTTGTACCCGAAAGGGTACCGTGGGTTCGAATCCCACCCTCTCCGCCATCAGTCTGCTCAAACTCCTCTCTGCTCCGTCCAAGGGCCGCACGGCTGTGATGGTCAATTTTTGTGATGACCTTCGCCAGGTCTTGAGGGTCAGGCTTGACGTGCTTTGGCTTAAGAATACTCGGGCAGGCGTGATGGAGAGATGATTTACTGCAACCGGCTTGAAATTTCCCGGCAATGTTTGAGATGCTTCCAGTTCTGCCGGGACAATCTGGCTGTTTGAGACTGTCAGTGGCTACTTGGGAGAGGTCGCCTAATTGGTATGGCACCGCGTTGGAAGCGCGGCGGGCCGAAAGGCCTGTGCGGGTTCGAGTCCCGCTCTCTCCGCCAGTTTAAGCCGTCATCGGGTAAAGGTGGCGGCAGATATCAGGCTCCGGCCTCCGTGCAATTGCGAACTCATGAACCCCGCCAGGACCGGAAGGTAGCAACGGTAGTGAAGTTCGGATGTGCCGCGGTAGTCACCGGGGCCTGACCATTTGAACTCACAGGTTCAACGTGCCTGATAAGACTTATAAGACCTATAGGTCTTATAAGTCTTATGGGTCTTATGGGTCCCATTGGGATAACAGATGGCCTACCTGCCCCAAAGCCTGCCCGCGGTGAAAACCCGGAGACGTCTTCGGTAAAGTTCCCGTTCGGTTAATTTGCAACAATAACTCGTATCGCCAATCGCCTCCGGCAGGGGGGATTCTTCCGGAATCAGGGCTTCAGTTACCGTGAGTGTGGATGGTGAAGTGGACACACTCCAGACTTTGGGAACTACACTAAATCCGGCAGCCCCAAACATTGCACCCGGATGCAGGGCGCAATCGACCGGTTCTCGATCGCGTGCTGCATCCGGGCCGGACAGAATATGCCAACTCGTGTCAAGTCAGAAGATTGATCGCGGTGACTACTCGGGCTTGGCGTCTTTCTCACGCGCCCAGCGAGCCTTCGCCGCTTCGCGCAGCTTCTTACGGGTAGCCGATGAGAAGACCCGCTTCTTCTTTGCTTCCGGGGCAGCCTTGACCACGGCCTTCTTGACCTTGACTGCTCGCTTCGAAGCCACTACAGCCACCGGGCCAAGCAGCTTCTTTAGCTCTTCCCTCTTCTCTGTCAGATCCTTGATTTGCGCATCTATCCCAGCCAGGGCAAGCTGTACCAGTTCTAATTTATTGGTGTCGCCGCTTGATTTTGCCATTCTTTTCTCCTTGGGTCATTGTGATTGATATAGGTAAAGTAACAACACGTCAGCCATTCAACAAAATACTGCATGGCCATTTAATGAGTAACTAATGTTTAACCAACGAGTAGCCAATGTGAAGTCAATATGAAGTCAATAAGTAACGGTGAAAGGGGAGACAAAACGACACCGTCTTTTAAACCGGGCCGATTTGCACCTGGATGAGCGAATCGACTTCAGGTCCAGTCAGCTGATACCCGTTGAACTACACCCTGAAGTCCGGAACAAGCAGGGAGTCATCCGTCGCTATCGCAGAGCAATTCGCACCACCCCCGAAGCATTCATAGACAGCGTCTATTCACATCACCTGTTCACATCGTCTGTTCACATCGCCTATTCAAGATCTCTCGTATACGGATCTTCGTGCACTTGATCCACACAAAGCTTTTATACGGAACAGAGCTTTTGTACGGAACGTGTGAATGCTCCCAGTAACAAAACTGAGATCATTCTACTCTCACTTCACTCAGGATGTCACGCTCAAATCGACCAATTAGCAGATGCGCGTACCCTGCAAGTTACTCACGTGGAGACTACCCGCGAGATTACTGACGCCGGGTCGAACAATTTATTTTGGTCCTTCGGCTCTGTGCAGCTTTCCTTCAGAAGGTCTTCATATCGGTTTCCCCTGTACCCGGGATTTCACGCCGGGTTGGTTGCAGCGCCCCGTTGGGGGCACACAAACCATTTGACTTATCCAATCGGCGAGGCAGTTTGGCAGTTTCATTCAAAGTTCGAATTGACCTTGTAATCACATATCAGGGGTAGACTGGTAAGATGGCCTGATCGATGAGGCCACGATCGCGCGGATCTTCAATGGGCACGGAGGCCCTCATCCAGACAGTGCCGCACTTAATCCCGATTTTGCTTCAGCTTACCCACACAAAAGTCTAAAGCCCCGATTTGTCTTTATTCTGAATCGACACCGATCATTTGTCGACCTCGAACCAATGGAATGCAGGTTTGGCTCATCTTTAGCACCGTCCCTGGACGTTACCAGGCATAAAGCGCTATCATTGCTAGCAGGTTTTCCCAGGGTTAGAACAGTGAATTGAGGTTGAAAGATTATGACTGACAAGCTTCTGATTCGTAATGTGCCAAACGACGTTCGTACCTGGATAGAAGATGAAAGGCACGCCCGCAAGATGACTCAGAATGAGTTTCTCATCTCGATTCTCCAAAAAGAGAGCCGGCACCGAAAACGTAATGGTTCCAATGAGCTTCCACTCTTTGAGAAAATCCCCGCTTCAATTCAACCAATTCCTGACACACTGCCGTTCAATTTTATCGATCTTTTTGCAGGAATCGGTGGACTCCGCCTTGGGCTTGAGCGGGCAGGAGGACGCTGCCTCTTTTCCTGCGAATGGGACAAATACAGCCAAAAAACCTATGCCGCCTGGTTCGGTGACCCCCCGCATGGTGATATAAGGCAGATCAATCCGTCAGATATCC
>JBEGMZ010000170.1:0-6491 GCA_041182745.1 Acidobacteriota bacterium | reverse complement strand
CGCCAACAATCGCCGCCGTCACTCCAAGCATCTCTCGCATTCCCGGCCCACCCTTCGGGCCCTCGTACCGAATGACCACTACATCGCCCGGTTTGATCCCGTGGCTTGTCACCGCCGCCATCGCCTCCTCTTCGCGATTGAAGATCCGGGCTGGTCCGCGATGAACCTTCCGCTCAAAGCCGGAGATCTTGACGACCGCTCCTTCCGGAGCGAGGTTCCCCTTCAGGATTACCAGGCCGCCATTGGCCTTGACCGGCTTGTCGGTGGTGTAGACCACATCCTGCCCGGGCGTCTCGACCGCCGTCGCCGACTCCTCAGCAAGGGTCCGGCCGGTCACTGTCTTCTGGCTGCCATCGAGATATCCTCCGGCGACCAGCCGCTGCGCGACCAACCCGATGCCGCCAGCCTTGCCGAGGTCGACCGCGGTATACTTTCCACCCGGCTTCAGATCGGTGATCAGCGGAGTTCGATGGCAGATCGGATTGAAGTCGTCGATGCTGAGTGGCAGACCCGCCTCCCTCGCCATCGCCAGCAGGTGCAGCACGGCGTTGGTCGAACCGCCCGTGGCCGCAACGCCGGCAATCGCATTCTCGAAGGACTGCCGGGTCAGAATATCGCTCGGACGCACCCCGCGGTTGAGCAGATCAACGACCGCCTTGCCGCAATCGTAGGCGGTCTGCTCTTTCCGTGGATCGGTCGCCGAGACGCTGCCTGTCCCCATCACCGCGAGGCCGATCAGCTCCATAATCATGGCCATCGTGTTGGCCGTGTACTGACCTCCACACGAGCCAGCCCCTGGACAGGCCGTGTTCTCAACCTCCAGCAGATCCTCGTTCGAGAGCCGGCCGGCCGCATTCGCGCCAACTGCCTCGAAGACATCCTGGATCGTCACATCCCGGCCCTTGAACCGCCCCGGCGCGATCGATCCGCCATAGAGAATCAGACTCGGCACATCCAGCCGGATCAATCCCATCGCCGCTCCGGGAATCGTCTTGTCGCACCCGACAATCGCGATCATCGCGTCAAAGAGATACCCGCGCCCCACCAGCTCGATCGAGTCCGCAATCAGATCACGACTGACCAGCGAGGCCTTCATCCCCTCGGTTCCCATCGTCACGCCATCGCTGATCGCAATGGTGTTGAACTCCATCGGCGTCGCCCCCGCCGCCCGAATTCCGGCTTTGACCCTCTCCGCCAGATCACGGTGGTTGAAGTTGCAGGGCATGGTCTCGATCCACATATGGGCGACACCAATAAGTGGTTTCGCCAGATCTTCGTCCGTGAAACCGATCGATTTGAGCATGGATCGTGCCGGCGCCCGATCCCGACCGTTGGTGAGAATGTGACTTTGGTGTTTCGGATTGAATGACATTTTGTGCTTCCTGTCGAATAGTTTCGAGCCACCATCTGGTGAAGATACTTCGTTCGACATTTTGGCGGAGATTCAGGCAGGGTGCAAGTGTGAGCGGGGAATGGTGCAACCCGACCGGATCGAAGCCGATCCGGCCCTTTTCTCAAATCCTCCCCCCTCTCTCCTTACTCGTATCGCAACGCCTCGATCGGATCCAGTCTTGACGCCTTCCACGCCGGGTACATACCGGCGATCAGCCCGATTCCGACCGAAACGCTGAACCCAACTGCGACCCAGATCAATGGCACCCGTGACGGCAGATCCGGCATCGCCAGATTGATCAACAGACTGATCAGTACCCCAAGCAGAATGCCGAGCACACCGCCGATCGCCGTCAGCGTACTCGCCTCCAACAGGAACTGTCCGATGATATCCGCCCGACGCGCTCCGATCGCCCGGCGAACCCCGATCTCCTTTGTCCGCTCCGTGACCGAGACCAGCATGATGTTCATGACGCCAATCCCGCCAACCAGCAGGGCAACGCTGACGATCGGGATGACGATCAGCGAGACCATGGTCAGAATCTTGTTGAAGCTCTCAAGCATTCCGCTCGGGGTCGTGACCTCAAAGCTGTTTGGCTGATCGTAACCGACCTGCCGCCGCCGCCGCATCAGGTCAGTCGCCTCATCGACCAGCTTTTCAAGCCTGCCCTGGGCCGCCCCAATCGCCACCCAGTGGTCGTCCTGCATCGGATACATTCCGTGCATCACATTGTAGGGCACAAAGATGAAGAGGTCGGCCTGCGGCCCGCCACCCAGCGTCGTCTTTGCCTTCTCAAGCACTCCAATCACCCGGAAGACCTTGTTGCCAATCAGGATATCCTTGTTGAGCGGCTCGTATCCGGCCAGCAGCTGTTCAGCAATGTCGTGACCGATGACGCAGACCTCGGCGCCGTGCTCGTCCTCGGCTTCAGTAAAGAACCTTCCGCTGGCGATGGTCACCTCACGCGTATTGGCATAGGCCGCCCAGACCCCGCGCAGCGATGGATTGCGCACCTCGTTTGCCCGGAACTTGACCGCAGGTGGAATCCCGGGCGGGCGGAGAATCGGTGAGGCGGCCGTCGCACTCGGCAACTGGCTCAGCGCGACGGCGTCCTCGTAAGTGATCGGCTTTCGCTTCCGTTCCTCCTCGGTCAGCTCGCTATTACGCGGTCCTCCACCAAAGCGGCTCACAAAGGCGACGTTCGTCCCAAACTGCTCGACCTGCTGCTTTACCCCGGCCTCGAGACCACTCGCCAACGATGCAACCCCGATCACTGTCGCCGTCCCGATCACCACTCCCAGCACCGTCAGAAATGACCGAAACTTGTGCGCCACCAGCGTATCGAGTGATTGCAGAAAGAGCGTCTTCAACTGTTGTCTTACCATATTCTCTCCCTCACTCCGCCCGCAGCGCGACAATCGGATCGAGCCGGGCAGCTTTCCACGCCGGGTAGAGACCAAAGATCACCCCGACCCCGCTTGAGACTCCAATCGCCAGAAATCCCGCCCAGAACGGCAGCTCGGCTGGCACTGGCGTCAATGCCACCAGCAAGCGTGAGATGACCAGCGCGATCCCGAGCCCCATCAGCCCCCCCACCAGCGAGAGCGTCGTCGACTCGATCAGAAACTGCATCAGAATATCCCGGCGCCGCGCTCCAAGGCTCTTCCGGATCCCGATCTCCCGCGTCCGCTCCGTCACTGTCACCAGCATAATGTTCATAATCACTATCCCGCCAACCACCAGCGAGATCGAGGTGATCCCAAGCGCTACTGCCGCAATGATCCCAAAGATCGCCTGCACAAAGTTGTTGACCGAATCGGCGCTGATCATCCCGAAGGTGTCCTTCTCCTGGTAGGCCACCCGGTGACGTGCCCGCATATGCATCCGGATCTGATCCTGCAGATTGACCAGCTCGGCGGCGCTCCCCGCCCGCGCCCAGATCGACAGACTCTCACGCGATCCCCACATCCGCTGGTAGACCGAGAGCGGTATCACCACAAAGCTGTCACGTGACTGGCCAAATGCGGAACCATTCTCCTTCGCCACCCCGATCACTTCAAAGGGAAGCCCCTCGATCTTCACCTCACGCCCAACCACGTCACGCCGGTTGAAGAGCTTGTCGGCGACTTCCGACCCGATCAGCACGACGTTCCGCCGCCGCTCGTCGTCAAATTCACTGATGTACCTCCCATACTCGGCCTGCGTGGTGTCGATATTGATCATCCCAGCCGAGTTTCCGCGAATGCTGATCTCGGTCAGCTTCTCTCCCCCCGCACGAACCTCGGCGCTGGTCCCACCCTGTGCCCCAAGGCTTGTCGCGAGCGTCAGCCGCTCCTCAAGGTAACGCAGATCCTCGATCGTCAGGTCCTTGTTTCGCCGCAACGCCGTCAGGTACTCATCAAAACTGGTGATCATTCCATACTTGTCCAGGATCACCGTGTTGGTTCCCAGATCGGCCGTCACCGTCCGATCGACGTAACGAAAAAAACCCTCGATCACCGAGGCGACCGCCACCACCGTCATAACCCCGAAAATTACTCCGAGCAGGGTCAGAAACGACCGCAGTTTGTGCGCGCGCAGCGATGATAGTGCCAGTTTGACTGCTTCCGTGAACTTCATATGACTCCTAAACGACCATTACACCTTCCCGTTAACATCCCCTCCATTGGCTGGCGAATCTTTCTAAACGTCCTTTCGGTGTGCGAAGTTGCGCCTTTTTCACCAGCCTCACCCCCTTTCAAAAATAAAAACCGCGGAGGCCGGGGAAAACCCCAACCTCCACGGTAGTATGATCAAAAGTAACGATTTGATCAGGACAAAAAGAGAATTTCGCGATACTTCGGCAGCGGCCAGAGGGAGTCCTCAACCACCGTCTCGAGGCTGTCACAGACGCCGCGCACGGCATCAAGCGCCGGCCCGACCTCGTAGGCCAGCGCCGAGGCCTTCTTCAGCAGATCCTCGGACTCCGCCTTCTCCGCCGCCTCGTGAAGCGAAACCAGCGCCTCCCTGAGGCCCGCAATCAGCCCGGCCACCTTGCTCACATCCGCCACCTGGCCATCGATCAGACCGCCAGCAATGCCAACCGACTTCAGACTGCTGACCGCTGCAACCAGGTTGGCCTGATGCTTGTAGGCCGCCGGGAGGATCATCGTCGAGACGATCTCACCCAAACAGGCAACCTCAATCTCGATATCCTTGATGTAGCGCTCCAGCTCGAGATGATACCGCGCCTCAAGCTCGTCGTCGCTGTAGACCCCGCACGAAGTGAAGAGCTTGTGGGCCTCCTCCGTCGCCAGCTGGGCCAGCGCTTCCGGTGTCTTGCGCAGGTTCGGAAGCCCGCGCTTCTCCGCCTCCACAACCCACTCGTCAGAATAGTTGTTCCCCTCAAAACGGATCGGCTTTGTCTCCTTCGCATACTCCCGAACCAGCTCGATCACTGCCTTGTTGAAATCGCCGACCTTCTTGACCTTCTCTTCAAGCCGCACGGCGATCTCTTCGAGGGCCTCACCCACTGCCGCATTGAGCGTCGCCATCGGCGTGGCGGTTGAGGCGCTCGATCCAACTGCGCGGAACTCAAACTTGTTGCCGGTGAAGGCGAATGGTGAGGTCCGGTTGCGATCCGTATTGTCCTTGGCAATCTCCGGCAATTTTGAGATCCCAAGGCTGATCACCTGGTTCTCCGTCGTCGCCCCCTGCAGATTGTCCGCCTCGATCGCGTCGAGCACCTTCGTCAGCGCTTCCCCAAGGAAGACCGAGATGATTGCCGGCGGTGCCTCGTTCGCCCCAAGCCGATGGTCATTGCCCGAACTCGCAATCGCCGCCCGCAGCAGCCGCGAATGCTTGTAGACTCCCTTCATCGTCGCCACCAGGAAGACCAGAAACTGCAGATTGTCGACCGGCGTCGCTCCCGGCTCCAGCAGGTTCTCACCGTCCGATGTCGCCATCGACCAGTTGTTGTGCTTGCCGCTCCCGTTGATCCCTGCAAAGGGCTTCTCGTGGATCAGAAAGGCGAGACTGTGCCGCTTCGCCACCTGCCGCAACACCTCCATCGTCAGCTGATTGTGGTCCGTTGCCACCCCCACCATCTCGAAGACTGGCGCCAGCTCAAACTGACTCGGCGCGACCTCGTTATGACGCGTCTTGACCGGGATTCCAAGCTTGAAGCATTCGTGCTCCACCTCCTGCATATAGGCCAGGACCCGGCTCTTGATGCTCCCGAAATACTGGTCCTCCAGCTGCTGCCCCTTCGGTGACGGCGCGCCAAGCAGCGTCCGCCCACAGGCCTGGAGGTCGGGACGCAACGCGTAGAAGGCCTCGTCGATCAGAAAATACTCCTGCTCCGGTCCAAGCGTCGCCTCAATGTGCGTCGGAGTCTTGCCAAAGAGCTTCAGCACCTTCAGCGCGTTCTGGCTCAGATACTCGACCGACCGCAGCAGTGGCGTCTTCTTGTCGAGCGCCTGCCCGTGATAAGAGATAAAGGCGGAGGGAATGCAGAGCGTCTTTCCGTTTGGCCCCTCCTGGATAAAGATCGGACTCGACGGATCCCAGATCGTATAGCCGCGCGCCTCGAATGTTGCCCGCATCCCACCCGACGGAAAACTCGACGCATCCGGCTCACTCTGAACCAGCTGCGAAGCTGAGAAACGCTCAATCGCGTTCCCGTCACTATCCACCGTCAGGAACGAATCATGCTTCTCCGCCGTGATCCCCGTGTTTGGCTGGAACCAGTGGCAGAAATGGGTGCAACCATTCTCGATCGCCCACTCCTTGATCGCGTGCGCCACACTCGCCGCGATGCTCTGATCCAGCTTGTGCCCGGTGTGGATCGTCTTTAAGAGTGACTTATAGACGTCCTTCGGCAGCTTCTCCGCCATTACTCGCGTGCTGAAGGTGTTGCACGCAAAGTAGTCTGACGCCTTCTTCCCGTTGGCGATCGTCCGTGGCACCCGCTTCGTAACCTCTCCAACTGCCCACAGACGCCCCTGATTTCCTGACACGCTCATATTTTCTCCTCGCTTTGATTCTCTCTTCGGCCCGGCTCCGGCGGATCGGGCCTCTGCCCGCCACCTTCACACCGACCAGTCAGACACATAAAATT
>JBEGMZ010000169.1:0-2966 GCA_041182745.1 Acidobacteriota bacterium | reverse complement strand
ATCATCGACGCTGCGGCCGCTGGCCCGGACAGATTACCGAGCAGTCCGCTCGCATCGGTATAGACCGATGCGCCGCCCTCTCGTAATCGCCCGACACGCTCAAGGTAGTCTCTCTGCTGGGCCTCCGTGATCGGCGCGGCCGATCCGGTCGCCGGTCCGCCGTCGAGAAAGACCAGTCCGCTCAGCAGTTCGTGACCGCGTCGCCCATCGGGACGCTTCCGACCGGCATAGGCGGCGACAAATCCACCCCCCTGCGAGTGTCCGGCCAGAAAGATGTTCCGCGATCCACTGCGCTGACCAATCAGCGCCATCATCCGGTCGAGATCCCCGGCCGCCGTCTCAAATCCCCAGTCGGCCATAAAACGGAGATCGTCCTGCCTGAACGGATTCCAGCGTGCACCCTCGCGGCCAATCAGCTTCGCGGCCAGCGCGAAGGGCCACTTTCCGGCCCGCTCCGGCTCGTGTGTCAAGATCCCCCGCCACTCGCGCCTCAATCGCCCCGGCGGTATCAGCGAGATTGGCACCACGGCGCTGCACCACCCAGACTTCGAGTCGACACGGGAGACGACGCCCCTCCGTGGTACAGGTCTGCCCAGCCGCCTTGTGAACCAGCTGCGCCGCAAGGAACAGCCAATGCGGCGGAGTACTCGCAAAACCCGGCATCGCCAGCAGCACCACATTGGCCGGCCGTGGCCGCTCACCATCAGCGGCCGTCCTGAGCCGGAGAAAGGTCGCCATATCGAGCCCAACCGGGGTTCCCGGTGTCGAGACACCCGGAGTCTGCAGGTATTCGGCCAGCACATCCGGAAAACCCGGCACCACACTCCGATCCTTCGACTTGACCGTGTCGCCGGTGGGCGTATACGTCTGCGCCCATCCATCGGCTACGGTCAACGACCCCAGCAGCAGCAGAACCATCAACTCTCGACGCCCGGCTCTCATCATCAGCCATCCTCCATCCCGACTCTTAACCAACGATCTCCATCCACCGGCCTGCCGGCTACCTCGCTGCGACTGGCCGACTCTGCACCTTCTCGATAAAGTCCAACTGCGGTCGCAGCAGGCTTGTCTTCAGCGTTATCCGTGGTGCGGCCAGCTCAAGGTAAGGCTCGGTTCGCGGATCGTACTTTTCCCAGCGTGCCAATCCCCCGCCGTTCGGGTCACCACCCTTCGCGAAGTTGACCCAGTATCCCATCATCGCCCCGGCCAACTGATGGTCATCTGGGACCACCTTCATCCGCGAACTGAAGTTATTGAAGACATAAGGAATCTCTCCGGCGTGGAAGGCGCCGAAGAATGAGCTGTTCGGAATCGGCGGCGCATGGCTGAACCAGTAGAGCCAGGCCTCTGAACCAGCGGCGACCGTCATCCGGGCCCAGGTTCGCATCTGCCAGGTGAAGACCGAGTCACGCAGGCTCCCCAGATATGCCGCCGGCGCATCAGCGTCTGCGGCTACACCATAGACCGCTTCAAACTCCGGCAGCAGCTCGCCGTAGGCCCGGCCGGCCTGCGTCCGTAGCGCTTCACGGGTCCGGGGGATGGTGTTGGGCGCAACCAGTGAAGTCATCTCATTGGCGTTCGACCCGACGATCACCGGAACACGGTTCTGCCTGCCGGCGGCGAAGATGCGACGAATCTCGTCGGGCAGCGCCCACCCGTCGACATTGACGATCGTCCGGAACTTTCGCCCCTCGGGATGGCTCGTCGCCAGCTCAACTACCCTCTCCGCCGGGAGAGCCCGCAGATCGGCCAGCGTGGTCACGCCGGCTGCCCGCGCAAAATTCTGCCCAACCTCTTCCGCTTCACTCAAACGCACCCCGGCGTTGAACCATCCTCCACTCTGACCAATCGCCCGATGGAAGAGCCCTCTGGCCAGCGGACTCGCAACCAACGCATTGACACTCCACGAGCCGGCCGATTCGCCAAAGATTGTCACCCGCTTCGGATCACCTCCAAATGTGGCAATGTTCCGCTTTACCCATTGCAACGCCGCCACCTGGTCGAGCAGCCCGTAATTGCCTGAGACTCTGCCGGCCGACTCGGCAGTCAACTCCGGGTGGGCAAGGTAACCAAGTGGCCCCAGTCGGTAGTTGATCGTCACCAGCACCACGCCCCGCTTCGCAAAACGGGATCCATCGTAACTCTCACCTGCTCCCGACCCGCGGGTCAGGGCACCCCCGTGGATCCAGACCATCACCGGCTGCTTCTCACCCGCAGCGGCGGCCGTCCAGACATTGAGCCCGAGGCAGTCCTCACTCTGCGGCCGCGGCTTTGAGTAGAAGACCGACAGCATCGGGTATGGAGTCTGCGGACAGTCCGCGCAGTAGTCTGTCGCCTTGCGGATCCCCGACCACGCCGCTACCGGTTGGGGCGGTCGCCACCGGTTTGGCCCCATCGGCGGCGCCGCATACGGCACGCCACGGAAGATTCGCACCCCATCCTGAATCATTCCCTCAATCTGCCCGCTCTCGATCCTGACGACCTCGCCGTTCGCGGCCTCCCCGATCCTCTCACCAGTCGTGTATCCAGCGACTGCCGCCACGATCAAACATCCGAGAACTTTCACCATTCGCGACATAAACACTGCCTCCACCGAGAACAAATCTTTACTGCCCGCACCGCTCAGATCACTGTCGTCACAATCTCACGAATCCCGCGCTGAAGCTCGGCGTCATCGGTAATCGGACTGGCAATCGCGATCTCACAGGCCGTCACCGGCGCGATCCCACTCGCGATCATCTGTGCAGCATAGACCAGAAGCCGCGTCGAAACCCCTTCCTCCAACCCGTGCCCCTTCAAATTGCGCACCTTCTCTCCGATCCGCACCAGATCACGTGCCGTCGTCTCCGGCACTCCACCCTCGCGGGCCACAATCTGTGTCTCCGCCTCCGCTGGCGGATAGTCGAACTCCAGTGAGATGAATCGCTGTCGGGTCGACTGTTTCAGATCCTTCAGCACACTTTGGT
>JBEGMZ010000168.1:0-8421 GCA_041182745.1 Acidobacteriota bacterium | reverse complement strand
CGCCGGTCGGCGATGACCACGCCACCCGTCGCGGCGGTACGTCTGACGAGTAGACATTGAACCGATACTCCCAGGCCACTTTGCCGGTCTCAACATCGAGCGCCAGCACCCGTTCCTGCATCGTTGGCCCCTCGCCCGCACTGTTGAAGAGGTAGACCCGGTTTCCCATGACTATCGGTGCTGACCGGCCACCATATGGCGCCTTCCAGAGCAGGTTCTCTCCCGTCGGCGACCACTTCTCCGGCAGATTCTTCTCCGGTGAGAGACCGTCCCGCGTCGGCCCGCGCGCATCCGTCCAGTCACTGCCACTGCGAGCGAGGGCCGGCGACTGCGCCGCACCACCCGTATCGAAAAATGTCGGTATCACTGGAGCGATCAAAAATACCAGTAACCATGCCGTTCGCGGATAAGATTTCATAGGCTTTTCGAGTCAGACCCTTCCACTGAAAATTTGCTGTTCAAGGCTCTGTACCACTTCGGGCGGCTCCGGGTTGCGACAATCTGCTATCAGCCGCCGTGGTTCTGCTGATAGCCCCAATATATATTTCCGGCTATTCGAGTTCAAGCGGACGAACATTTGCCATCGCAGGGCTTGTGCAAAGTCAGGCCTCGGCATGGGTTACGGCGGGCGAGTGCGTGGAGACGGAGCCGGAAGGCACTGTTTGGATCAGAATGTCAGAATAAGAGCAGATCAGTTGCCGGGGGTCGGTCTTGACCGCCACTGCCCCAGCGGAAGGACCCGGCTGCGTGCAGCCCAATCGTTCCATTTCGCTTCGAGCTGTCGAACGACTGCCGGATGGCGTGAGGCGAGATCGTTCATCTCTGTTCGATCGGCTCCCATGTCATAAAGCTCCCACGGCTGGCGCTCTTTGGCGACCAGTTTCCAGCGTCCATCGCGGACGGCCCGGTTTCCCTCGTGCTCCCAGAAGAGCGGCTGGGTGCGGCCAAGTTCACGGCCGACAAAGGCCGGCCGAAGGCTGACGCCCTCCATCGGCTGGATCGTCTCACCGGCATACTCCTTTGGATAGCGCGCGCCACTGACATCGATCGCCGTACTCATCAGATCGATCAGGTGCCCGGGGGAGTGCTCGAGCTTCCCGCGACGCTGACGGGCGATGCCGCGCGGCCAGTGGACGATGAGCGGTGTCGCGACGCCACCCTCATGCATCCAGTGCTTGTACTCTCGGAAAGGCGTGTTGGAGACGCCGGCCCAGCCGCGACCATAGGCGATATAGGTATCATCGGGGCCGGGCGCAACCGTGCGCCCCATCAGCACGGCGCGGCCATCGCGAGTCTGTTGCGGTGTCGAGCCATACTGTTCAACATCGGCGGCCATTGGCGCGTAGGCACGACTCCCGGTCCGCGTCCCGTAAGGATTGCGGGCGGTATTGGTTCGGCCATTCTGCTCGGCGCAACCTCCATTGTCCTGCAGGTAGAAGATGAGGGAGTTCTCGAGCTGCCCCTGCCGCTTGAGGCTTGCCACAATCCGGCCAATCCCCTGATCCATCCGATCGACCATCGCGGCGTAGACCTCCATCCCCTGTGCTTCCCACCCCTTGTCGGTGACCTTGCTCCAGTCCTCGACCTCCGGGCTGAGACCCCAGCGCGGATCGAGCAGACCGAGCCGGCGTGCCTTCTCAAGGCGCGCCTCGCGATAGGCGGCGTATCCACGATCATACCGCCCACGGTACTTCGCAATCTCCGACTCCGGTGCGTGCATCGGCCAGTGCGCGGCAGTGAAGGCCACATACATAAAGAATGGACTCTTCCGACGTCGCTGCGGATGCTCGTTGATGAACCGTACTGCCTGATCGGTGATCGCGTCGGTGTAGTAGTACTCTTCCGGCCTGTATTCGGGGTCGTTGGCGATGGTGATCGGCTGATTGTCGCGGACAAGGGCACTCGGGTCATAGTAGCTCCCGGCCCCGTGGATTGTACCGTAGTACCGCTCAAAGCCACGCTGAAGCGGCCAGTTATGGGTTCGCTTCAGCTGCTCGGCGGTGGCGCCCGGAGTGACGTGCCACTTGCCTACGGCATAGGTCGCATAGCCGGCCGGCTTCAACGCCTCGGCGATCGTCACCGCGTTGCGGTTGAGATCGCCTCGGTAGCCGGGATGGTCGCGATCCTCCATCATATGGCCAATTCCCGCCTGGTGCGGATAGAGCCCGGTCAAGAGGCTGGCCCGCGTCGGACAGCAGCGTGCCGTATTGTAGAACTGCGTAAAGCGCAGCCCGTTTGCTGCCAGTCCATCAAGACTTGGCGTGCTGATCTCTCCGCCAAAACAGCCAATATCAGACCAGCCCATATCGTCTGACATAATGATGATGATGTTCGGTCGCGACCCCGGCTCAGCCTCAACCCCGGTGTCGATCGGTTGAACCGTCAAGCTCAAAAGCGTGAGAAGAAGCGTCACCGGCCACACCATTCTGCTGCTGTTTCGTCCGCTCATTGCATCCTCCGACCATCCCTGGCGACCATCCCTGGCGACCATCCCTGGTTTGACCAATTCTGCTGCTGTTTTTTGCACTCGCGAATCGCTGAAGATCAGCTTTCAGATGGTGATACCATATGACTCACCAAAGAAGGCGTCTCTGATATAGGCGTGGCTGGCGTAGGCGAACCCCTTGTCACCCCATTCCGTTCCCCAACTGTTTCGGATGATGAATCGATCGGCGGTGTACCCAACGATGGTAATGGCATGCCCACCAAGCACTCCATTGGGATTGAAGGTGTCAAGCCTGCCCCGGGTCCGCGAAGCGTTGACCCAGGTCTGGTCGACAACTACTCCGGCGAGTATCGGGCCGGTGGTCGCCAGCCACTGCTTCCATTGGTTGAGATCCTTGCCAAGGTTGAAGTAGTTGGCAGCCTTCCGTGTCGAGGCGCTGACATAGAGCAGGTTCTCATCGCTTGTATACATCAGGGTGTCAATGTTGAACGGGAGTTCCTTATCGAGTGGACACCCATACTTGCGAATGATATCCATCGCCGACTTGAGCGAGGTTCCGGATCCCTCGATAAAGGAGGTTGGCCGAAAGGTGAACTCGTCGGTCTCCTTCGAAGCCATCCAGACAAACCGCACTGACAGCTTGTTGTTCTGGGGCAGTCGACCGGTGGTGACCAGATGGTAGCGCAGAAGCCCGTCCGCCGTTGCCCACCCGACACAGGATCCGGTCTGCCCCTGGTTGCTGATCTTCCACCACGATTTGCGAAGATCGACCGCCGCCGGCAACTCCGCCCGTCGTCTCAAAACTCCGGCCTTCAGGCCAACCGCAAAGGTCCAATCGCTCTCGGTCTTCACCGATGGGACGAGGTTGCAGACCTTATCCTTGTGCGCCGATCTTGAACCCCTTGAGCGGGTGACGGTCTCTTTTGCTCTTCTTGCTGCCATCTCGATCCTCCTTCTGTTTTAAGCTTCAGTCTCAAGCTTATGTCTCAAGCGCCAAAATAGTTCTTCACCAGAACAAGGTCAGGGTAACATTGATCTCAAAATCATCAAGTAGAAAGTCGAGCTGCGGAGTCTTCGACTCATGACCTGACAATGTTAACCAACCGCACAGGGTGATGCCATCTTCCGTGAGCGATTCCAGCTACCTCACCGATCATCGATTATCGATCATTCTGGTACTTTCAATGATCCGCCCGTACCAGTCGAGATAGTCGCTGAAATGGCGCTCTCTGTCGTATCGCTGCGTAGCCTTCGCCTGGCCGTTAGCGCCCATTCTCAACCGCCGGGCCGGATCGCTGAGCAGGGTAAGGATCCTTGCTGCCATCTGTGTGCTGTCACCTTGCGGAACGAGGTATCCGGTCACCTGATCATCGACTACCTCCGGGATTCCTCCAACAGCGGTCGCCACTACCGGAAGGCCGCACGCCATCGCCTCTGCCAGGACAAGGCCAAAAGCTTCGGCCCGGGCAGCGTGAACGTAAAGATCTGCCGCCTGGTAGAACAAGGCGATCTCCCGTGAGCTCTTCCGATACCCGTAGCGCCTCAAGACGGCTGATCCAACCAGCTTATCGGGCGCCTCCTCTCCGACGGCGATAAAAAAGAGCGGCCGATCCAGATGGGCTTCAGAGACTATTCGTATCGACTCCTCAAGCATTCGATAGTCCTTATACTCATTGCTGACGGCGCGGTTGGCGACAAAGAGGACAACCAGCGCCTCGGCGGGGATCTGCAGCTCGCGTCTGACTGACTGCTGATCGGCTGGTTTGAAGGTGGTGAGATCGATTCCGTATGGAATGACACGCGATTCAATCAGCGCCGGACCAAGAATCGACTTCCGGGCACGATCGATCAACCATTGGCTGCCGGCGGTGACGTGCAGTCGACTCTCTGCATAGATCTCCCGCTTCCTTCTCAGATTATGGCTGGTCGCATCTCTTTTGAGAGCAGGATAGGTACTGAGGTTCGGGCATTGACCGCACTGGGCTTGCCAGCGTTGACAATCGAACGTGTAGGCACAATGGCCGGTCAAAGCCCACTCGTCATGCAATGTCAGCACGACCGGATAGCGTCGCGTTATCCACTGCAAGGCCCGCAGGTCGAAGTAGCTGCCGTGAAGGTTGTGGAGGTGAACAATATCGGGATTGAAGGGAAGCCGCTCAAAAAGGTGCGCGATTCCGGGATAATGGAAGTCCTCATAGCCAAGATGCCATTCAACCCACCGCACCGGCTCCCCCAGGTTGGCCAACCAGCCCGCAAGTCGGGCCAGTCGCGGCGAGCCTTTAACCTGGAGCTGGCGCTGGTGCGTTCGCCAATACTTCGGCCAGGGCTTACGGTATTGGTCGTTGGAGATACTGACAATTCCATCCTCTTCCGTCTGAATCCGGCCAACAGCCAGCACCGCTTCATGACCGGCAGCTCTGGCCATCTGGAACAACTCCAGCGCCAGCTTCTCCGCACCACCAGCCCTGTCTGTCGTACTGACGTGCAATATGCGCATTGTAAAAACCCGGCAAGTCTGGTCAGTACCTGTTTTCCTGACAAGATTTATGCCTGTGCATCTCTCTGCAGCGCCGCGCTCGCCCGGCGCTACTTCTTTTCAACCGGCGCTACTTCTTTTCAACGTGACCGCCAAACTTGTGTCGCATCGCCGATAGAATCTTCTCGGCGAAGGTATGCTCCTGGCGAGACCTGAACCGGGTGAAGAGGGAGGCCGCAAGGACATCGGCCGGGACCGCCTCTTCGATCGCCGCCTCAATCGTCCAGCGGCCCTCACCTGAGTCCTGGACGACGCCACCGTAGTTGGAGAGGGTTGGATTCTCCAGCAGGGCCATTGCCGTCAGATCGAGGAGCCACGAGCTGACGACACTGCCCCGTCGCCAGAGTTCGGCGATATCGGCGAGGTTCAGATCGTAGCGATACTCAGGTGGAAGTTGGGTGGTGTTGGCATTGCGCATGATGTCGAAGCCTTCAGCGAAGGCCTGCATCAGGCCGTACTCGATACCATTATGGATCATCTTGACGAAGTGGCCGGAGCCACTCGGGCCGCAGTAAAGGTATCCCTCCTCGACCGACTGGCTGAATCCGCTTCCGGACTCCTGTTGCGCGGCGATCTCGGGACGCCCCGGAGTCCGTTCGATCGAACCGATTCCGGGGGCGAGGGTACGCAGAATCGGCTCGATCCGGCGAAAGGCCGACTCCTCACCTCCGATCATCAGACAGTACCCGCGCTCGGCTCCCCAGACGCCGCCGCTGGTGCCAACGTCGAGGTATCGAATGCCGCGCGTTGCGAGCATCGCCGCTCGCTTCACATCATCCTTGAAGTGGGAGTTGCCACCATCGATCACGATATCGCCCGCGTCCATCAACTCTCCGAGCGTCTCGACGGTCTGCCGGGTCGCCTCACCGGCGGGAACCATGATCCAGACGGCGCGCGGTGGCGTCAATCGTTCGACCAGCTCCGCGATCGAGCCCGTCGCCGAGACTCCCTCACCCGCTACGCTGGCCGTGTTCGCCGGGTCAAGGTCGTAGACCAGACACTCATGCCCGCCCCGCACCATCCGCCGCACCATGTTCGCTCCCATCCGCCCCAGTCCAACCATTCCAATCTGCATTCGTCTCTCCCTACTCTGAAAGTATTCCACCCTGATCCCGACACCGGGTTACAGCCGTTGCCAGCCAGTCACACACCAGTCAGGTCACTCCTTACGAAGGGCGCATCATACCAAGACCTATGCGGTCAAAGGAATAGCGCATCGATGAAATCAGAGGTAACAAGGCCACCTCTCGAGGGCAATCGCATTATGGATCGAGAGGGCCTTCCAATCAGCATTTTGGTCAGGATCGGAGGCTTGCCACCACGACGATCTAATATTCTTTTCCATCGTGGAGCAAGGCTCAAGATCAGGATGTAATCTCTTGACATCTCGATCGTTTGAGATAGTTTACTGGCGACGATGTTGAAATGTTGAATCGAGAGAAGATCAGGGAGGAGCAGCTCAATGTTGACAGCAAGAATTTCAGTGACAAGGTTTGGGCTCGGTTTGGGGATCGTGGTGGCCACTCTGACCGGGTTGAGTATGGGCCGTGGAGCGGGTTCGAACTGGGCACAGTGGCGCGGACCGGAAAGCCAGGGCGTCTCGACCGAACAGGGCCTACCCTCGACCTGGGATGAAAAGACCAACATCCGCTGGAAATCCGCCCTTCCCGGTCGTGGCTTCTCCCAGCCGGTCATCTGGGGTAAGCGGATCTTTCTTACCACCGACATCGAGGGTGAGATGGAGCCGACCGGCTACAAGCCACCCAAACGAATCATCAGCGGTCAGGAGTTCGTCCACCCGGAGTGGACTGGCGTTGATCGAATTCACACCTTCAAGACCCTCTGCCTCGATCGCGAAACGGGCAGGATAGTCTGGGAGCAGACCTCCTACCAGGGCCGCGTCTACGACTATCGCCACAAGCGTGGCAACTACGCCGCCCCTTCACCGGTCACTGATGGCCGACTGGTCTACACCTACTTCGGCTCGGAGGGGGTCTATTGCTACGACTTCAGCGGGAAGCTGATCTGGAAGCAGTCACTCGGCAACATCGGGACGGTCGGGATGGGGGTCGGGACCTCACCGATCATCCACGAGAATCTGTTGATCATCCTCGCGGACCAGGAGTTTGACGAGACCGACTCATTTATGGTCGCACTCGACCGGAAGACCGGGCGCGAAGTCTGGCGGGTCAGGCGTCCGGTCCAGGGCAGCTGGTCGACCCCAGTTATCGTCCGGACTCCGGAACGCGTCGAGCTTGTCACGAGCGGCAACGAGTGGCTGATCGGCTACGATCCAGCCACCGGAAAAGAGTTCTGGCGGGCGAGCGGACTCAAGAGCCACGCCATCGCCACCCCACTGGTTGGGCACGGGCTGGTCATCTTCTCCTCCGGCTTCCCCTCAAAGGCGATCGTCGCGATCAGACCGGGGGGGTCTGGCAATATCGACCAGACGGATCGAATCGTCTGGAGATACAACAAGGGAACATCGTATGTCCCTTCACCCATCCTCTACGGTGACTATGTCTACCTCATGAGCGATGCCGGAATCCTGACCTGCCTCGAGGCAAAGACCGGCAAGGTTGTCTACGAGGGTGGGCGCGTGCCCGTCGCCACCAAGTTCTACGGCGCCTCACCGGTCGCCTTCGACGGCAAGATCCTCCTGACGAGCGACAACGGCGAGACCTTTGTCATCAGGGCCGGGCCGAAACACGAGGTACTGGGAACCAATATCATCGACGAACCGGTGCGGACCTCGATCGCCATCGCCGGGGGACGGCTCTTCCTCCGCGGTGAGAAACATCTCTATTGCATCGGATCCTGATGGTGTCACCATCCTGCAGGGCATAGCCTATGAACAGACGCAGCTACATCTTTTCGTTGATGGCCTCCTGGTTGGGATTGAACCTGAAGCAAGGTTATGCCGGAGAGGTCAGGCGGCAGAGCACCTTCTCCGTTGACGGAAATCAGGTCCGGTTCTACCATCGGGAGATCCGGGAGCCTTTTTCAATCGTCATGCTGGCAGATACCCATATTTTCCGGGATGACGAACGCGGAGAGCCGCTCAAGAGCTACAGTGGGCGCATGGCCAAAGCCTATAACCAGACGACCCACTTTCTGACCCAGGGTCCCACCCATCCGGAGGCCTGTTTCGAGCAGACACTGGAGATTGCTGCCGAGCAGAAGGCCAGCCTGGTGGCCCTCGTCGGTGACATCTTCAGCTTTCCTTCCGAGGCGGCGGTGGAGTGGGCCTACGATCGGCTCCAGAAGTCCGGTCTTCCCTGGATGTATGTCGCGGGCAATCACGACTGGCACTACGAAGGCATGCCAGGGTCATCGGCCGCCCTCCGTGAGACCTGGACCGGAAAAAGACTTCAGCGGATGTATCAGAACGAACACCCGCTGATGGCTTCCCGCGAAATTGGCGGAGTACGCTTTGTTC
>JBEGMZ010000167.1:0-4682 GCA_041182745.1 Acidobacteriota bacterium | reverse complement strand
TCACGCTTCAGGTCAGCGATGGATTGGCCACCGCGACGGCAACGCTCAACGTGACTGTCAGTGCTGCTTCACCCGGGAATGGGCAAGGAAATGGGGACGGCATTACCGTGAGTTCATCTTTAGACAAGATTGGCCCGGGGGGAGTTGTTACGATCACCCATACCCTGACCAACAGCTCCTCGACCCCACAATCGATCACCTACAACGCGAGTCTCCCCACTGGGTTGAACGCGATTCCGGGTGGGTGCACGCCGAGTACTGGAAGCTGTGCCATTGGTCCGGCGACCGCTCCCGGAGGAGGGCTCAGCAGCCTTCGTCGCAAGGCATCGTTCAACTCGACGCTCTCTGGCCAGACTATCACCTGGGTTGGTACGATCCCCGGAAGCGGCAGTGTGGCGATCGTCTTCAAGGTTCAGGTCAGTCTACAGGCGGCGTCTGGAACCCAGTACTGCGTGACGACGACGATTGGAGGGTCTGCCGGTCCGTCGGCGTGCGTGACCGTTAATGCGCCGCCGGCCGGCCCGGGAGTCGTGCCAGAGCAGACGGCGCCCGTGAGCCAGCAGCGGCCGGGCAGCGTGCTGATCTACAACCTGTACACCTCCGGGGCGAGCAGCTCATCACAGGACACCCGAATCGTCCTGACCAACACCAACCTGGTCAACCCGGTATCGGTCCATCTCTTTATGGTTGACGGGTCGAACTGCTCAGTTGCCGACTTCTACCTGACACTGACGCAGAGTCAGACGATGAGTATCCTCGCCAGTGATCTCGACCCGGGAGTAACCGGGTACATTATCGCGGTCGCGACCGACAGAGACGGATGTCCGACCATTCATAACGACCTGATTGGCGATACCCAGGTGAAGTTCGAGAGTGGGCATCGAACCAACCTGTCAGCGCTCGGTATCGCCGGACTGGTGCCAGGAGATCCTCTCTGTACGCCGGGCTCGGTCACTGCGACACTCGCCTTCAATGGTCTGCAGTACAATCAGCTGCCCCGAACGCTGGCAATCGATAACCTGCCACCGCCGGCAACGGGCAACAGCTCGATGCTGATCGTCAACCGGATCGGGGGAGATCTGATGGTCGGAGCCCAGACGCTTGGACCCATCGCCGGGCTGCTGTTTGACGATACCGAGACGGCGCAGAGCTTTGTTCTGGCGGGTGGGACGTGTCAGCTGCGGGGGGTGCTTGGGAACAACTTACCGCGGACGGTTCCCCGCTATACCTCCGTCATTCCGGCCGGGCGTTCGGGTTGGATGAAGTTCTGGCCAACCAACGATCAGGCGATAACAGGGGTGATGATCAATCACTCAACGGATGGTTTCAGTGGCGGACATAACCTGCACGCCCTGACGACGACTTCTGCGGCAACCCTGACGATCCCGGTCTTTCCGGCGAGTTAGTCAGAATCTGTCAGAGAGGAGGGCCAGGGGCAGCCCTGGTCCTCCTGATATACAGGACTAATGTTATTAGGGGCCCGGGGGTTCACTCCGGGCCTGGACTTTGGACAAAAATGAGATCTTTGCAGACTCGATGATCGATTTTTAGGTGAATTTTGCCTTACCCGGGAGACGCTCAGAGTGAGCGACCACATCGTGTCGTAGAATACGAGTCAAAACCAGGCACGAAGTGCGAGTTTTGTCACTTTTTGAACTATTAACAGTCCCCGTGTCCCGAAGGGACACCGCATACCAGCCCAGAGCAGCGCCCTGGGAACCCTGCCCGCAATCCCCCCTGCGTTCTGAAGGAACGCCGCATATGCCTGAATGACGAGTTGGTGTCCGGTTGGAGATGCGAAAAAGAGGAGTCAGGGAGGAGAGTGGCAGTATCGCCGGGGTGTCCGTCCAGTCAACTGACCCGGCCGCTAAGCAACGGAGAGGGGAGATGGTGGCGGCGTCCGGACTCGAACCGGAGACCTAGGGGTTATGAATCCCTCGCTCTAACCAACTGAGCTACGCCGCCCTGGTAACCTGACTTGTAGTCAATTGCAGCAAGCAATTGCAGCCAGCAATTACAGCCAGCTTTTACAATTGCAGCCAGCAATTGCTAGCTGGCAAAAAAGCTAAATTAGCACAAACTCGCCCATCCAGCCAGAGCGCACATCACTTTTTTTCATCCCATTGGTCAAATCCGGAGGCGACGACCTCCTGAAGGCGGGCGGTCTGGGCCCGGATGAACTCCCTCGACGCCTCCTCGCCGGACGGAGGAGTGAGCCGGATAGGAGGATGGTAGAGCACACGCACCTTGCGTGGGCGCGGGAGGAGATGGTGGAAAGAGTAGGCCTCATAAGCGCCGATGATGGTGACCGGGACTATTGGAACGCCGGACTCGATGGCAAGAAGGACGGCGCCGGGCTTAAACCGAGTCATCTCTCCAGTCTGAGTGCGCCCGCCCTCGGGAAAGATCACCAGACCTCCACCGTGCCGAAGTTGGTCGGCGGCGACGCGAAGTGCCTGCCGGTCAGCCCGTTGAAGAGAGACCGGAAATGATCCGAAGGCACGCATCAGCGGGCCGATGAGCGGCTTGCGCGTCATGACATCCCAGGTCATATAGCGCAGTGGCCGTCGTACCGGAACCGAGATCCAGATTGGGTCGAAGTAGCTGACGTGGTTCGGAGTCATCAAAAATGGTCCCGCGGTTGGGATGTTCTCGGCCCCGCGAAATTCAACCCGAAAGTAGAGGTGGGAGATGAGCGAAGCAAGCAGTCGGACGATTCTGAAGATCAGGATGTTGGGCATGGTGGGGCTCAAACGGAAAGACGGTGGGGCGACAGGAGGCCACGCCCACCGGGCGAATCAGGCGGCGTAGAATAGCGCTGGTACTCTATCGGGCAATACATCATCCCATTTTTCCCATAAACGTGACACTTTCTCAACCAATTCAACAATGCGATGGTGAGATTTTCAACTAAAAGAGCGTTGCTGATGAATGCTTGATAATTTAGGAGGAGATTAGTAATGCCCTATTCTGAACTTTTGATCAAACCGATGCGCGAAGATCTGACCGGTGCTGGAATCGAGGAGGCTCGCACGGCGGAGCAGGTCGATGCGGCGGTCAACAATACGACTGGCACGCTGATGATCGTGGTCAACTCGGTCTGTGGATGCGCAGCGGGCAAGGCGCGACCTGGTGTGGTTGAGGCGCTGCGACA
The DNA here is from genome assembly GCA_041182745.1 of Acidobacteriota bacterium. GTDB lineage: Bacteria > Acidobacteriota > Blastocatellia > RBC074 > RBC074 > CAIOZW01. Next base: position 1,528 of record JBEGMZ010000167.1, on the reverse strand, counting down.
CCACGTCCGCCCGGCGCGGGCGATCACTGTCTTCGCCGGGGCAGATATCGCGGCGACTGACCGTGCACGAAGCTACTTCACCGGTTATCCGCCGTCCTCCCCATCGATCGCCCTCCTCAACAACGGGAAGTTGGTCTACATGATGGAGCGGTATCAGATCGAGGGTCGTGACGCCCACCAGATCTCGGTCGAGTTGAAGAAGGCGTTCGAGCAGTTCTGCGAGGTACCAGAGCAGATGGCAACCGGTGGCTGATTCTGATCGAGAGCGGGCAGGTCTGTCCGCGCCAAATTGATTAGTGAAAAAGGTCTGTGCCCGGCGCAGGCCTTTTTCAGTTTATGTTTCAGTTTATGGATGGCCCGGCCCCGAGGGCTGGCGGATCGTTTCTTAATCGTTTCTTAGTTGATCAGCCCTGGTTGCGGGAAGGATCGATCACTGAGGGCCTCGGTAAGGCCGGTGTAACGGATCATGGCCTCGGTCGAGTTCATGGCGATGGCAATCGCCCGCGTTGAACCGATGATGACCACGGTCCGGCGAGCGCGAGTGAGTGCGGTGTAGAGCAGATTGCGGCTCAACATAAGAAAGTGTGAGGTGTGGAGAGGGAGGACGACCGCCGGGTACTCACTGCCCTGGGACTTATGGACAGTGACGCAGTAACCGTGAGCGAGCTCCATCAGGTCAGCGTAGTCGTAGGCGACCAGCCGATCGCCGAAACGGATGGCGACGAGCTGATCTTCGAGATCCATCGCCTCGATCGTTCCCATATCGCCATTGAAGACTTCGAGTTTATAGTTGTTGACGCGCTGGATGACACGATCACCGACACGGAGGACACGGTTGGCGCGGACAAGTTCCGGCTGTCCGATGATGGGCGGGTTGAGAGCCTGCTGGAGGGTGGCGTTGAGTGAGTTGGCGCCAACCTGACCGCGGTTCATCGGGGCGAGAACCTGAATGTCACGGCGCGGGTCGAAACCAAAGCGGTTGGGCAGACTGGTGACGACGGCCTTAACGATGAGGCTGACGATCCCGGCCGAGTCCTCACTCTCGATGAAGTAGCAGTCGCACTTTTCAGCGCCCGGAGTCACGAGGCGGGGGAACTCCCCGCGATTGATGGCGTGGGCATTCTGGATGATGAGGCTCTCGGCAGCCTGACGGAAGACCTGGGTGAGGCGGGCGACGGGAATCTCGCCGCAGCGGATCAGATCCTGGAGTACTTTGCCGGGACCAACCGAGGGAAGCTGATCGACGTCTCCGACGAGGATCAGTCGGGCCGTCGGTGCAATCGCCTTGAAGAGTGAGTTGGCAAGCAGGAGATCGATCATCGAGGCCTCATCGATGATGACGACATCGGCATCGAGCGGGTTCTGGTCATCGCGGCGGAAGGCCATCTGCGATGGATCGAACTCGAGCAGGCGGTGGATGGTCTTCGCTTCGCGGCCAGTCACCTCGGCCAGGCGCTGCGCGGCGCGTCCGGTCGGGCTTCCAAGTGCAACCCGCAGCCCCATGGCGAGAAAGAGCTGGACCATTGCC
>JBEGMZ010000166.1:0-2571 GCA_041182745.1 Acidobacteriota bacterium | reverse complement strand
GTGGAGGTCTGGTCACGTGCCGTCGGCCCCGAACGGCTCCCGCTGGCTTTTCCCTGGTCGACCCTGCGCCGGAGCGGAGCAACCCTCGCTTTTGGCAGCGACTGGCCGGCCTGCATCAGTCTTGACCCCTTGCGCGGTATCCATAACGCTGTCAATCGCCGCACCGTTGACGGCAAGCCGTCTGGCGGCTGGATTCCCGCCCAGCGCGTCAGTGTCTTTGAGACACTGCGCGCCTACAGCGAGGCTGCCGCCTGGGCCTCCCACGAGGAGAAGATCAAGGGGCAGCTCGCCCCGGGCATGCTGGCCGACCTCGTCATCCTCTCCCGGGATCTCTTTCGCCTCGATCCGCGCCGTATTCACGAGGCTCGTGTGCTGCTGACCATCTTCGACGGCCGGATCGTCTACTCCCATCCGGGGATCGACACCACCCCGAAGACAATCCGCTGATCCCCGACCGGAGTCCGGAACGGTCGGAATCTGGCTGACAAATGTTGCTGCAATTTTCGAGGAACCGGAGTTGACCATTGTTGGAAAATGTCGGGCCGGTTATGATCAAATTCAATTCCTTTGAGTTCAAGGTGTGGGCTTCAGGCTGTGGCAGCCTGGTTCATCCAATTTAATCTTAAGAGAGGCGATATCATGCGAGACACGGGAGACATTGGAGACTTGGGACATATTGGAGAGAAGATCGAGCGACGCGATTTTGTGCGGACAGTCGGCCTGGCGGCGGGCGCGACAGCCGTCCTGCGCCATAATGTGCTTGGCGGTGTCAGCGGTTCAAATGACAAGATAAACATCGGCTGCATCGGGGTCGGCGGGCGTGGGACCAGTGTCATGCGGTGGGCAATGGAGGCCGGTAAAACGACCCACCCCAACAAGATTGTCGCGGTCTGTGACACCTATCAAAAGCGGGTCAACAATGCGCAGAAGATCAGTGGCGCGGAGCTGGGAACGCTCGACTACCGCGAGGTTCTGGCCCGTAAGGATATCGACGCGGTGATCATTGCGACTCCCGACCACTGGCATGCGCCGATCGCGATCGAGGCCATGCGTGCCGGAAAGGACGTCTACCTTGAGAAGCCGATGACCCGCACCGTCGAGGAGGCAAAGCGCGTCTATGAGGCAACTAAGGCAACCGGAAAGATTCTTCAGGTTGGTTCGCAGACCACCTCCAGTGACCAGTGGTGGAAGGCTCGCAAGGCGATCGAAGACGGTATGATTGGCCAGCTGCTGATGAGCCAGGGCTCCTACCACCGTAACTCGATCGAGGGTGAGTGGAACTGGCCGATCGATCCCAAAGCCGGTCCCGACGCCAGGGGTGAGGACTATATCGACTGGAAGATGTGGCTTGGGAACGCGCCGAAGCGTGCCTTTGATGCCGACCGTTTCTTCCGCTTCCGCAAGTTCTGGGACTACTCCGGCGGAATTGCCACCGATCTCTTCTACCACGTCGTCGCCCCCCTCAACATCTGCTGGGGAGAGGCCCAGTTTCCGCACAAGGTGACCGCCTCAGGCGGGGTCTACATCTTCAAGGACAGCCGCGAAGTGCCGGACACCTTTCACCTCATCGCCGAGTTCCCCAAAGGCCACTCGCTCGTGCTCAGTTCGTCAATGGCCAATGGCCAGCACATTCCGGGCCTTATTCGCGGGCACGAGGGAACGATCATGATGGTTCCGGATGGCCGGTTTGAGGGGCGCGTCTCCCACATCAGCGTCACTCCTGAGAAGATCTCCCAGAAGAAGTTTGTCGAGAAGTGGGGGAGCACTGAGATCCAGCTCGCCACCGAGACCCGGGAGAACCACATGGAGAACTGGCTTCGTTGCATCAAGACGCGTGAGAAGCCGAACCTCGACGCTCTCACCGCCTACAAGGCGATGACGACCATCGGGATGGCCGTCCAGTCCTACCGCGAGGGTCGTGTTCTCTACTTTAATGAAGCAACGCAGCGGGTGACCGACAAGGCGGTCGATCTCGCCAGCGCCAAAGCCTGAGAACCCGGCTATCACTTCGCTCAACAACGAAGAAGAGGAGGAGGCATGCTCCCCCTCTTCTTCGTGTATTTTTCGTTTTTCAGAGGCTGCAATCAGTATTTGAAAATGGACGGAACCGCGATTGTTTATTGTGAGGGCGCGTTTGGGACGCCCAATGGCAAGACCGCGAACGGGCTGGTGCGCCACACCGCGCGCTACCGTGTTCTCGGCGTGATCGACTCAACCCGGGCGGGGCAGGATGCCGGTGAGGCGCTCGGTGACCATGCCTCCGGAATCCCGGTCTTCGCCAGTCTGGGTGAGGCGCTGGCGCGGCTCGATTCGCCTCCCGACTACTTTGTGATCGGTCTGGCTCCGGATGGGGGCCGGCTGCCGGAGAGCGCCCGGACCGCCGTCCGCGAGGCTCTCGCCAGCGGACTCCACGTCGACTCGGGGCTCCATCAGTTTCTTGGCGATGAGGCGGAGTTTGCTTCGCTCGCCGCCAGTCACAACCTTCGAATTCGTGACGTTCGCCGTCCGCCCGACCGGTCGCAACTCCATTTCTTCTCCGGTAAGATCGACGAGGTTCAAGCGCCGCGGATT
>JBEGMZ010000165.1:0-5688 GCA_041182745.1 Acidobacteriota bacterium | reverse complement strand
GTTAACGACAGGTATGCCAATTGGAAATATGCGGCGTTCTTGCAGAAGTCCTTGTGGCCGGTTGGGCAATCTTCCCGGGGAGTCGCCCCGTGCCCCCTGTGCTCAGATAAGACCTATGGCTTGCTGAAATTTGGTTTGTGGTGACCATTTGACTGGATAAATACCGGCGTGAAGTGCATCACCTACCCCGGAAGAGGTCACCGCTTGGGTGGTGCCAGACAGCGCCTGAGCCACCGCTGACCGTCACGGAGGATGCGACCGGGTCAGAGTTTGAGCCGGAGCGCAAGCTGGATGGTCCGTGGGGGGATGGTCGTCCTGACTGAGCGGCCCAGCCCGGGGAAGAAGAGCTCCCGCACCGGAATACCGAAGTGGGCGCGATTGGCGAGGTTGAAGAGCTCGAGCCGAAGCTCGAGGCTGCGGTTCTCCCCGAGCAGATAGGCCTTGCTGAGGGCGAGGTCGAGGTTGGCGACTCCGGGAGCGAGCAGCGTATTTCGACCAACGCTCCCCGGCTGACCCGGAGCGGCAAGCAGTGCAGACTGCTCGTTGAACGTGACTGGAAAAGCGTAGCTCTGCGACCCCTGATCGACCCTTTCAACGCCGAGCAGCGAGTTGAGCCGATCGCTCAGGTTGCCATCGAGATTGACATCGACGCCGGCGTTGACCGTAAACGGCTGGCCTGACTGGAGGGAGGCGATGCCGGAGACCTGCCATCCGCCGAGCAGCCAGTTCCCTTTCAACCAGGGCAGGTCCCAGGTAAAGCTCGCCGCAAGCCGGTGGCGAAGGTCAAAGTTGGCGCTGGCCCGCTCCGACCGCCGGTCGAAGCTGTTCTGGGGCAGTCCCTGCGCTCCGGCCAGATCGAAGATGTCCGAGACCTCGTCGATCGCATGCGACCAGGTATAGGCAAGGGTGAACCCAAGCCCCTTCGTCAACCGTCGGGAAGCCTCGGCCTGCAGGCTATGATAGATCGAGTTGGCATCGGAGGAGATGAGAGTAAACGAGCCGGCGAGCGGAAATGGTCGGCCCCGTTCAAGGTCTCCACGCTGGCTGACATTGACTCCAGGCTGGAGAAAGTCTGACTTGAGGTTAATCTCGGAGCCAGCACTGATCAGACTGGAGAAGATCGGGATGGCCCGTTTTCCCAGATTCGGCGTCGCAAATCTGATCAGGTTTGTTCCTTTCGTCCCAACATAGGAGAGGGACAGATTGATGTCACTGAGGAGGCTCTGCTCGAGCGTCAGACTCCACTGGTGGGAGTATGGAGTCTTCATCCGCGCGTCGGGGAGAACAAAGTCCGGCGTGGCAAAGTATGGAAAGCTCTGGTTGTTCTGGCCTTTGACGATACCGAACAGGTTGAGCAGGATGGCGGCAGAGTTGGAGCCATACCTGTTGTCGAGGGTATTGAGCGAGCCTTCTTTGGCAAAGCGAGCGGGGTTGAAGGGGATCTGCACGCCGCCGAGGGACGGATTTTTAAGGCCAACGCTGTTGAGGGTTAGAAAAGTGGGAAAGACGCTGCGCGACTGACTGATGACGACCCCGGGAACCTGATCAAAGTAGAGTCCGTAGCCACCACGAATGGTGGTCTTTCCGCGGCGAAACGGATCCCAGGCAAAGGCGAGATAGGGGGCGAGGTTGTTCCGGTCGGGAGCATAGACTCCGCGCCGCCCATCGAGGTAGGTCTCGAGACCCGAAGCGCCGAAGCGCTCCTTCTCGGCCGCGATGATGGTTGCGACCTCGGGTGAGTTGAAGGTCTGTTCGACGCGTTCGTTCGTCTCGCGTGGGACGGAGTTCTGCTCGTAGCGAAGACCGAAGACCATCTGAAGACTGGGTGCGACCTCAACCTTGTCCTGAATGAAGCTGCTGCCCTGCCAGACTCGGAGACCGATTGTCGAGTCAGGATTGAATCCAAGCGTCTGCATGAAACCGGTCGGAGCACCGAGCGCGACCAGATCGCTCCCCTGAAAGATGCGGTCGACCAGCGGGTTGTAGTTCCGGGGATCATTGAAACGGCTCAGGTTGGCGGTGCTTGAAAAGTGAACGATTGGACGAAAGTTGCGATCGAGCCGACTGTTGAGCTGGACTCGGCGCAGTTCACCGCCCCAGACGATGTGGTGACGAGCGAGGGTGTGATTGACCATCTCGCCGAGCTGAAAGGTGTTGTTGGCACGCCGCTGGGGAAAGTTGTTGACATCGACCCCGAGCGGACTGAAGCCGGAGACCACCATCTGCCCAAGCGGGCCCGTGCCGTCGCCATCCAGAAGATCCCCCTCCGAATCCCTTCTTGATGTTTTATAGAAATCGGGGGAGCCGGGCAGGGTAAAATTGTAGCGCAACCTCGCATTGAGCAGGAAAGGTATCTCGAAGCCGTTCGGGCTCAGTTTTGAAGGGATGAGATGATCGGAGTATGGTGAACGGAACTCGGTGAAGTCGAGCCGGGTGCGGCCGTAGGAGAATCGCAGCTCCTGTCCGGTCCGCCGGCTGAGTTCGCCGCCAAAGACGAGGGAGAGGTTCTGGGTGCGAACGCTGGCATTCATCGACGAGAAGAGCGCCTCGCCGGTGACCGGGAGGATTGTCTGATCGTTGGTGATGTTGTAGCGGGCAGCAAATCGCTGCGTCTCCCCGCCGAGGCGGAGTCCCTGGTCGAGGCGGATCGAGGCGATGGCACCGCTGGCGTCGGCCGGCAGGATTCTGGTAAAGGTATTATCGCCATAGGGTCCGCGCGGGTTGTTCGGAAACGGAAAGAGACTGAAGAAGTAGTCGGCGTTCGCAGTCGTTGGATAGACATCAAGCGGCAGGTTGTCGGCATTGACGATGGTCAGCCCCTGATCACCGCTGTTGAAGAGACCTCGCTGCGAGACGGTCGGGACGGCGAAGTTCGATTCACGACTGGCGCGGAGGTGTCGCCGCTCGAGGGAGGCGAGGAGAAAGGTCTGGCGATTGCCGAGCGGTCCGCTGACCACTGCGCCAAACTGAGCCCGGGTGAGCGGATCTTCCCCGGCGACCGGATTATCGACCACGATCGGGTCTCCATCGAGCGTGATTGGAATGCCATCATCGCAGAACTGTGCTGGCGGAACGCACTTGCGGAGAGTGTACTGTGTGGGTGAATCGCGGAGAGTCAGGTCGAACGGATTGCGGGCCTGAAGGTTGCGGTCGGTATAGAATCCATAAAGCTCACCCCGCAGGCGGCTGCCACCATAGAGGGAGACGGCGTCGATCTGCCCGCCAAGGCCGCGCCCGAACTGAGGTCGGGCGAGCGCAGTGGTGATCCTGACCTGGTTGATCGATTCGATCGATTGTGGGATGAGCGCGGTGAAGCCCTGTCGCCGGACCCCGACATCTTCGTCGTTATTGTCCGAGCTGTCGACCATAAAGTTGTTGCCGCGTGAACGGAGTCCATTGACCGAGACCTGCCCGGCCGTTCCAACACCGGCGCCGATGCCGGGCCCGAGGGTCGAGCCGATCGCCTCGGGCGGCGGAGCGACCCCGGCCGCGAGAAAGGCGAGCTGGTCGAAGGTGCGGAGACCCACCATCGGCAGCGCTCTGATCGTCTCGGCATTGAAGCTCACGCCGCGGGATCCATCCTCCCATCTGACCACTGAAACCTGTGGCCTGACGGCGGTCGGAGTCGAGTTCGGCGGACGCAGGATCAGCGGAGGAGCCGTGACGACGCCGGTCAGCTTGAACTCGACTGGAAACTCGCGCCGGTATGAGGCGTCGATGACCTCGAACCCCTGGCAGGTAACACTGATGTCGTAGATCCCAGGATCGAGCAGGTTGAAGCGGTACCTCCCCCGCTCATCGGTCTCGCGCGCCTCGACCGAGTTGTTGATCAGGTTTCTGATGGTCACGGTCGCACCGCGGATCGGCTTTCCATCCGCTTCGTTGAAGACCTCGCCCTCGAGGGCGCCCCGCGAGAGAGTGGTCTGCGCAAGGAGATTGCCGGAGGCGGCCACCAGGATGGCGCTCAACCACGGGAGAATGAAAAGTAGGGCTTTACCAGTCAACGATCTCAAGACCATCTCTCCAATCTTCGCTCCATAAAATAGCGGACAGGACTTTCAGGCGGGGTCGCAGTCGATCGTCGGGCCAGTGGCGTGGCCCTCAATAAAGAGATGATCGACCGGCGAGGTCAGCAATCTCACCGTTCTCCCCTCAACCGTCTGATAAGCCATCTCAAGCTGCAGACCGATCGCGATCAGGCCGGTCTTCAGAATGGCCCCGCCAAAGCTGGCTCCCCAGAGTACGGCCTCGGTCGGAGTGGCGTGAAATCGTCCACCACGGATCTGGATGCGACCCGTCTTCGGATCGAGCAGGGTGATGAGGTACTCGGTGTTGCTGGTCTGGAGCCGGATGCTGGTCAGCGGGGCGAGGTCGACGAGCTGCACCCCCTTGCCCCGAGTGGTAAAGGCGCTGAAACTTTCGAGCGAGGCGCAGCGCGGCACAAGGTAGCCCAAGCTCGAACGGTCGTTGTCGTTCAAAGATAAATTTTTCTTGATATCGCCACCTCGAACTTTCTACCGGCCCTCGGGTCGGCACAGTTCCGACTCGGAGTTGCCAGGCTGCAGCAGCAGATCGTCAATAACAGTCACTGATCCTTCGACGCCGCTCAGGCCGGATCCACCGCGGGCAAAGGTGAGCGCCGCATAGGTCGGGCCAAGCGGCTTCTTCTTTCCGTCGCTGGTGGTGATGCAGTGCCAGATCCGCTCACCCGAGGAGTTGACATCGACCGTGAAGGCCCCTTTCCGGAGCATCCCGACCGTGACGGTCGCAAGATCGTCGGTCTTGACCGTCTCACAGCGACCATCCCGACAGGTTGAGAAGACCAGCTGGTGGATCAGGCTGTTGGTGGCCGATGGGATGAGCTGAAAGCGGTAGTAGGTCTTGAGATCGGTGGCCCGCACAATCCAGCCAATGCCCCGGCCGTTCCACTCCCGCACCCTGATCCGCATCATCGAATCCTCGAAGATGCTGAACTGCTGATCCTTCACCAGCCCGCTCCTGAGCAGAGCCTCTCCCGGGCCATCGACCGTCAGGTACTTGCCGGCGGTGATGGTCCACTTCTCCGGCCGACCGGGAAAGAACTGTTCGAGATCTTCAAGAAAGCTGTGATCAATCTCAGCCCGCTCGATCAGCTGGGTGAGCCTGAGTTCGACCCGCTCCTCATCCCTGCCGGGCGGCAGAGTGACGTTCAGGTTGAGGTCCTGGTAGCCGAAGAGCTGGGCCCGGAGCTGATAGTCGCCCGGGACAAGATCGGGGATACTCATCTCACCGCTGTTGGTCAGCACTCCGCGGTCCTCACCGTTGAGGTAGATTCGCGCCCCGGCGTTCCCGGCAAGGATCAGTCTGCCGGTCAGTTGTTTCAGCTCGACCGAGACAAAGTTCTCGCACTCCCCGAGACGAATCGGTCGCTCGATCACGATCGGCTCGTGATAGGGCTTTTCGATTCGGATCAGGTGGGTCTCGTTGTCGGCCACCCGGAGCCGCCGGACAAAGAGCTTGCCATCGCGTGGCTCGACCTGATCGGCCGCAATGGGCTGATCGTCGATTCGAACCAGCACGTCCGACGCCGCCTGGCTTCCCATCCCCAGAACAAGCGTTGAGAAGACCGGTTTCAGATCGACTCTGAAGGACGTTGGTCGGCCTGGCAGAACCTTGAACTCCTTCAACTCTTCAGACTGGTAATCGGCC
>JBEGMZ010000164.1:0-4392 GCA_041182745.1 Acidobacteriota bacterium | reverse complement strand
ATTCCTGCTCGATCTGCCAAACAGTGTCGGGCGTGACCTGACGGTCATTGATGAGCCCGGGACGCGCCATCGCGCGCTCTTCACCTACATCAACGACAAATGGCAGGTCTCGAAGAAGTTGACGCTTGACCTTGGTCTTCGCCATGAGTTCTACCGCCCGCATACCGGGATCACCGTCCGGGGTGGGCTCTCGAACTACAATATCAACAATAACACTCTTGAAGTGACTGGTTACGGTAACGTGCCGGCCAATGTCGGAGTTCGCAGCTACTACAAGAACTTCGCTCCGCGGCTTGGAGTTGCCTACCGGTTGGATGACTCGGCCGTGATTCGAGCCGGCTTCGGGACGAGCATCATCCCGTTCCCGGACAATCGCTATGCCTTCAACTTTCCGGTCAAGCAGAACAACCAGTTCAATTCGCCGAACCAGTTCGCACCGGCGGGGTCGATGGCAGCCGGACTGCCGGCACCACAGGCCTTCAGTGTTCCCAATGACGGAATAATCCTCGCGACAACTCCGACCCTGCTCAACCAGGGATTCTTTTTCGTACCACCCAATCTGCGGGAGGCGCGGCTCCACTCCTACAATGTCGCCTACCAGCGTGAGCTCTTCTGGGGGCTGACGGGTGAGGTGGCCTATGTTGGGAACATTGCCCGCGGGGTGATCGCCGACTTCAACCTGAATGCGGGGATGGTGCCAGGTCAGGACAACGCCGGGCGGCCATACTTCCAGAAATTTGGTAAGACGGCCTCGGTGCAGACCTGGTATCCGACCGACACCAACTACAATTCACTGCAGATCAAGGTCGATCGCCGTTTCCGGAATGGCTTCCTGGTGACCAACAGCCTGACCAGGGGACGGGCGATCAACTATTCCGATGACAATGGCGGGGTTGGGACACCGGCCAACCCTGAGCTGAGTCGAGGTCTGGCCAGTTTCAATCGCCGCTTCATGTACAATGCGACCTTCGTCTGGGACATTCCATTTGCCAACAAGAGTCCAAAGTTTATCCGGGCGGTTCTTGGGGGCTGGCAGTTGTCGGGGATCTTCTCGGCGCAGTCGGGAACTCCGATCAACTTTACAGCCAACGGCGCCGCGCTGCGGGCTCCTGGCAACACCCAGCGTCCCAACGCGAGTGGTAAGCCGACCGTGCGGGGAGAGATTGGGCCGGGCAAGCTCTATTTCGACCCGAGCGTCTTCTCGGCGCCGGCGGCCAATACATTTGGGAACATGACACGGAACGATTCGATCACTGGACCGGGTTACACCAACCTCGATGGGACGATGATCAAGCGATTCCGGTTCAGCGAGCGGATCGGAGCCGAGATTCGGATCGACGCGCTCAATGTGACCAACAGTCCGAACTTCGTCAATCCTGACGGCGCGTTTGGCAGCCCGACCTTCGGGCAGGTCAACGTGACGATCGGCGGTGAGCGGCTGGTGCGCTTTGGAGCCCGCGTGACCTTCTAGCGGGCAGGTCGGGCGCGATGGGGCAGGGAGGGGCAGAGCCTGGTCGATCGGGTTCTCCCCGACCTTCCCCTCTGCCGCAGCACGCCGGCATTGTGTGCTTTTAATGCGTTTAAGTTTAAGATGGTTGAAACTGATAACACACCACTTCCACGGGTGCTCGTGGAGGTTACCCGTGGCTCGCTGGTCGAGTCACGTCATCGCGGGTGGGTGGAGGTGGTCGATTCGGCTGGAAGATCGCTCGCCAGCGTCGGTGATGGTGAGACCCGTACCTTCTTCCGATCTGCTGCCAAGCCCTTCCAGGCCATCCCTCTGATCACCAGCGGCGCGGCCTCCCATTTTGGGCTCACTCCGCAGGAGCTCTCCGTGATTGCCGGATCCCACAGCGGAGAAGAGATCCATCTCGAGGCGGTCGCTTCAATCCTGGCGCGAGGCGGACTGACGGTCGATCAGCTGCAATGCGGGACGCACTCCCCGTTTGACCATCGCGCCGCAAAGGCGCTCCGTGCGGCCGGTCACCAGCCATCTATCCTTCACAACAACTGCTCCGGTAAGCATGCCGGAATGCTGCTGCTGGCAAGGCACGGTGGCCACCCGCTTGAGAGCTACCTCACACCGGAGCATCCGATTCAGCAGCAGATACTCGAGGTCGTCGCTGGTTTCACCGGCACGCCGGCCGAGGAGGTCGTCATCGCCGTTGATGGTTGCAGCGCTCCGGTCTTCGGGGTGAGCCTGAGGGGAATGGCACATAGCTATGCGCGGCTGGTCGATCCACCCGTTGGTTCGGAGTATGGTGAGGCCGCCGGGGAGGTCGTGGCAGCGATGACCGGATATCCGGAGATGGTTGGTGGAACGGCAGGCCGACTCGATACCGATCTGATGAAGGCTCTGCCGGGGAGGATTGTCGCGAAGGTGGGGGCGGAAGGCGTGCAACTGCTTGGTCTTCTTCCAGACTCACGCCAGTCGCGTGGGATCGGGATTGCGATCAAGACCGAGGATGGCGATACCAGGCGCGCCCGGGATCCGGTGGTGATCGAGGTCCTCCGCCAGCTTGGGGTGATCGGTGAGAACGAGTTGGCACAGCTGGCAGGCTATGCCCGCGCCACTATTCACAACCATCGTCGGCTGGCGGTTGGTGAGGTGCGAACGGTATTCAGTCTCTCAGACGGCTGATTGGAGAAGGGTGTGAATGAGGAGATTCGCCGGCTCTTTCCGGTGACGAAGAACCATATCTATTTCAACCACGCGGCGGTCGCGCCAATTTCGCAGCCGGTGTTCGACGGCATGACCGCATATGCGCGTGACCTGCTTGAGCACGGACTCGTTCACTGGCGAGAATGGGGGGAGAGGGTCGCCCGGGTGCGTGAGCTTGGGGCGGCGCTGGTCAATGCCGCCCCCGATGAGATTGCCTTTGCTCCCAGCACCTCGGCCGGGCTCGCCATGATCGCCAACGGCATCGCCTGGCGGGAAGGTGACAACATCGTGACTACCGCGGCGGAGTTTCCGTCCAATATCCTTCCGTGGCAGCGAATATCAAGGGTTAGGGGGGTCGAACTGCGGATAGTTCCGGAGCGCGAAGGTCGGTTGGAGACAGCGGAGATTCTGGCGCGAATCGATTCGCGGACCCGGGTGGTCACGCTCAGCTTCGTCGAGTTCGCGACCGGTTTTCGCAACGACCTGCGAACAGTTGGCCTCTTCTGCCGTGAGCGTGGCATTCTCCTGGTGGTCGATGCGATCCAGGGGCTCGGCGCGCTCCAGCTCGACGTCGAGGCGATGGCGATCGATGCCTTTGTTGCCGATGCCCACAAGTTCCTGCTTGGACCGGATGGCGTCGCCCTCTTCTACCTTCGACGTGGCATCCTTGAGCAGGTTGAACCGACCATTCTCGGCTGGATGTCGGTTGAACAGCCCTTTCAGTTTACCAGCGACGAGCGCCCACTGGTTGCTGGCGCCCGCCGCTTTGAACCGGGGGCGCTCAATTCGGCGGGGGTGATTGGGCTGGGTGCGGCGATCGAGCTTTTTCTTGAAGTCGGGCCGCAACGGATCGAGGAGTACCTGCTCGGGCTGGCCGACTATCTGGCCACACGACTCGCCGACATCGGTCTGACCATTGTCAGCTCCCGGCGGCCGGGTGAGAGGTCTTCGTTCATCTGCGTCCAACATCGAGGCTATTCCGCTGAGTCGCTCTATGACCAGCTCAACCGTGCCGGGATTGTGACGACCCCTCGGCTTGGAAGGCTGCGGATCTCGCCCCATTTCTACAACACCCGGGCGGAGGCAGACTGCCTGGTCGATCTTCTCTCAAGGTTGAATCGCGCCTGACAAAGACCGTTGCAGTGAATATAATCGGCTTTCTTCATCAATAATCCATGACCGGCTGGATCGATCCCACCCGTTGCCTCGCGACAGGTTGCGGACCCGTCGGCAGATATCCACCAGTTGATAGCAGGTATCGAGAGTCGGGTAACAGGAAAACAGAAGGAGTAACATATGCTTTGTCTTAGAGGATTGGCGATCCGAGGGCTCAGTCGGCTGCTAGTCGTATTTCTGGGTACGGCAGTTGTTCCGGGACAGGATTTTCGTCGGCCGATTACCGGACAGGTGTTCGATCAGCGGCGGATCTCCGAGCTGCTACTCTCTGACCGAAATACATTTGTTCTGACGTGGCTGGCACCAGTCATCACCTATACCGGTGACCTGATCAGATCCGGATCAACGTCCTGACCGCAACGGTCGCCAACCCGTTTCGTCATCTGATTCCAGGAATTGGTCTCAATGGCGCTACCGTGCAGCAACAGCAGCCGCAATTTTCACAGTGGTCAGACCCGACTGCGGCTGGCAGGTTCAGGGAATATGGCAGGCGCAGCAGGGCCGGCCGTTGACAATCGGTAATGTTTACTATAATGGTGATATCACAAGACTGA
>JBEGMZ010000163.1:0-3736 GCA_041182745.1 Acidobacteriota bacterium | reverse complement strand
ACTTGAACGCAATGAATGGCGGATCGTTCCGCGAGATACCCATGTTGTGGTGGAGACAAATCGATATCTGACTCCACCAGACTGGGTTGGGAATCGAATTGATGTGAAGATTTCAAGCGATCAGGTCACGTTGATAAACGGCCGATAAGAGTAACTGAGCTATACAAGATTGATCGGGAATTTCCAGACGGTCAAGTGGGGAGGGACTCCACGATCTTTGATATTAAGTAAACCCGAGTCTTGGGTTGATCAAGCCTCAATAATATTATTAAGGCAGAGATTAAGATGAAGTATCTTAAGTTTGATCGTGTTCCACAAACCGTTCCAGGAACGCGAGAAAACACGATCGACAAAACGATCCCAGAGCTGCGAAAAAGTAGTTTCGACACGCTCTCGCAAAGAGCTAATCAGCGAGCGCTTGTCGCCTCCATCAGCAGTGGTGATCAGGAGCAGGTCTGCCTCTTTGATCAAAAGGTCTTGCAAATCCTTGCTGCGATAGCCCCAGTCAGCGAGGCACAAGCCGCCATCAGTTGCCCAGGCCAAAGCCGGGGCGACATCGCGGTCATCAGTATTGGATGGCGTCAACAGCACGCCGACAACCAATCCCTGATGATTAACGATCGCGTGAAGTTTGAATCCAAAAAACCAACCTTTGCTGGTTTTGCCGAACCACGCGCCATCTTCGCGCATGAGCCGCACGCGACCGTGCCAGAGTGGGTGGCAGACTGGAATTGGCTTGCTGTCCATCAGGAACAGTCTCGCCTCTTCTGATGGGCGCGCACTGCTGACCTGAACCAACATACCGATCAGCGGATTCAAGGCGTGCAGGTGCATCATCCATTGCTTATAACTGCACAAATGTGGAAAGGCCTGCCCGGCATTAGCCTTTACCAGTTGATAGGTCTGACTGAGCGTCGCACAACCAAAATAGCCCTGCATCAAAGCTATCGTGATGACTTCGGCATCGCTGAATCTCGGCGTGCGGTTGTTCGATTCTCGCCAATTGGCAAATTGCGGATAGTTTTTGATAGCTTCATCCACAAAGTAATAGATTTCTGTCAACTGGTCATTTATGCTCTTTTTCATCGCCGGTCTCCTTTGGATAGCCGAAGTTGTTTGGCTTCAACATTCCACTAATCCTTAGAAAGACTGGCGATATTCATTTTTCAACTCAAGACCCGGGTTTACTAAAGAGCTTGAGCCATTTGACGTCTCCATTCGAGGTAATGCCGGCCTTGATCTCTTTCCAACCAATATTCCACCCAAGTGGCACTCGCGGTATTTCGACAGTGTTATTTTCCGTTGCGACTTGGGTTGTGCCAGCTGGTGCCTGTTTCACTTGGTTATTGGCTGAATCCTGCCGGTAGATGTAATCGATCAGATTTATCGTATTGATGTTGAGGATAGCAGTAATGAAAAGGGCAACGACGAGAATGATCTTAGAGGTCTGTCGCTTATACTGCTCTGAGACTCGCTGAGTGGCAGTATCGTACCAGCGTTCCAGGTTACCGATCGTTTTATTATAGTCACCATCGGCAAGATCGATTGCCAAAAGAATGGCGCGACGGAGACGAGCAGATGGAATATTGGAGATACTGTTGCGCGCATTGAGCAGATTAAGCGCAGGAGTTGATGCTGATGTATTCAGGCTATTAGTGTCTGTGCCACGAACGACCATATCAAGAATTGCATTGGCAAAATTGCGTGATGGAATGTAGCTTGGCAGATCACCACCAAAATTCCAGCCGTTTTGTGTGACTCTTTCGATCTTTTCGAAACTGCTTTCGCCCTTGAATAGGCAAAATATCTCAGGATGATTATAGAAATGGCAGACTATCGTTTTATTATTCCCGCCATTCTTGCCATCCAGAAGATCAAAGATCATTCTGTGAAGATGATAGGATTTGGACCTCTGAAAAACCCCAATGAACTCTCTGATTGCTGAACAGACAATGCTGAGCAGAATGTAGAGACCAATGATCGCAATGATCACTTCGATCAACTCTGATCCGAACATGATGAAATCCTCATAGTTAAGGTACGACCGGGGTAAAATTGAGCCCCCCTGATAGTCAGCTTTGGCAGAATCAACTTTGATTGCCAGTAATGCCTGGAACCTGACGAGAAGTCACGTGCATAACTCTATCCATAATTCGATTTAGTGTGGGGATGGAACAGGAGATTTAGTCACATCAGTACCAATAGCGAGATTTGAAGACATTTCGGTCGCATTTTTTTGACATTCCCGACTTTTTTATAATTCTTCCGCCTGAACGAAATCAGCGATTCAAAAAGGCGCATCATTGGTGACGAGAAACCCGGAGGACACCTTGAAAGTCATATTGGCACTGATACTTACAATATTGATTCACTTCCCCGTTGCCGGCCAGAGACGTGAGAATGCGGCCCGGTTCGATGAGATGGCGGCGCGGATGGAGCGCTTGATGAAGGCCTGGCTGGCGGAGGCCGATCCGCGGACACTGCTCCTGCCGGATCGATTACCGGGTGGGCGCGGAGCCAAGCCGGGTGATGATTCGCGCATCTACACGCCCCACAATTCAGGAGCCGACCTCTACCCGTACCTGATTCTGACGGCCCATCTGACCGATCCCGATCTCTACACCGGGCGCATGATGGAGATGCTGCGGAACGAGCGGAGGTACGCGACCGTGGTCGATTCCCTGCCCGGTAACCTCGAGCTCAAAAGTGGGCAACTGGGAGAGGTAAGCCTCTTCGGTGCTGGGGAGTATGCGAAGGATGGGCTGCTGGCGGTAACAGAGCTGCTGGGCCGGGTGCCGTGGTATTACCGGATGGTCGATATGACGGCCGATGTGATGAAGCACGCCCCAGTGGAGTCTCGTTTCGGCCGGCTGCCGGCGGCGGATGCCGAGTTGAATGGCGACCTGCTGCAGGTGCTGGTGCGATTGGCGACCATGACGGGTGAGCGGCGCTTTCTGGACTGGGCGCGACGGATTGGTGATGCCTACATCGAAGAGGTCATGCCCGCCAATCATGGACTGCCGAGCGCAAAGTGGGACTTCACGAAGCACACGGGTGAAGAACGGTTGCGGCTGCGCGACCACGGGAATGAGATTGTCGTTGGGCTGGCCCTGCTCTACGCCGTCGAGCGGGGGCACGATCAGGTTCGTGCGGAACGATACCGGAGGGCACTGGCGAAGATGTTCGACCGCATCCTTGCCTCGGCCAACGAGGACGGTATGCTCTATAACGTGATCGACGCGCGGACGCTCGCGCCAATCGATCGAGGGATCTCCGACAACTGGGGTTACATCTATGGAGCAATCTATACCTATTATCAATGCACGGGTGAGGCGAAGTATCGCGAGGCGGTCCTGAAGGTCCTGCGTAATCTGCCGAAGTATCGAAACTTCGACTGGGAGCGTGGCTCATTCGATGGTTATGCCGATTCGATCGAGAGCGCTCTCTATCTGGTCGCGCGCGAGCCGGTAGCGGAGGCGCTTGACTGGATCGAGACCGAAGTCGAGGTCATGGCACGGATGCAGAAACCGTCGGGACTGATCGAGAATTGGTATGGTGAGGGTAACTTCAACCGAACGCTGCTGCTCTATATTTTATACAAGAGCCAGGGCTGCCGACCGGATCGATGGATTCCGGGAGTTGGAGTTGGTGCGGTGCGGCAGGGTGAACGGCTGCAACTGACGGTGAAGGCACCGGCGGGGTGGAGCGGTAAAATCCGGTTCGACTTTGCGCGCCA
>JBEGMZ010000162.1:0-3710 GCA_041182745.1 Acidobacteriota bacterium | reverse complement strand
ACCTTTGTAATGACCGGTGGTTGAAACTACGGTCACCAGAACCGGCTTACACTGCTATAGACGAAACCTCGGTCTCGAATTTGTTCAGTGCTGCATTTTTTTTAGCAACCAGCCTGAACCTGTCGGGGATTTGCAGTGGGGGGACACAGGCGGAACAACTGTCAGTCAGCAACCGGTGTCGGTTAATGGAATCAACCGATGGTCGCCACTCTCTAAAGTTGATCACGTTCGCATCAATGACTAGCTGCAATGACTACCTGCAACTGACACCCAGTGAGTCATACCGCAAATCGAACGGATTCAGAGTGACGTTGAATGACGACAATAAAGTCCCGAAGGAGAAGGCAACCTTACCCGGGCTTCTGATATCTCAGCGCGGGTTGCTGCGTATTGTCATACACGGGGCGTGTATTCGGGGCGGAAACCAATCAAAAAGCAGCAGTCAAACATGAGGCAGAGAGACTGCTTTTCGGGGATATCTTGTCGGGGGGATACTGGTACAGTTTGTCTTTGTTCCCTGATATCTGTAGTTCTTGTGTATTGAAACTTATCCGGTGAC
Source organism: Acidobacteriota bacterium (assembly GCA_041182745.1). Taxonomy (GTDB): domain Bacteria; phylum Acidobacteriota; class Blastocatellia; order RBC074; family RBC074; genus CAIOZW01. Next base: position 3,151 of record JBEGMZ010000162.1, on the reverse strand, counting down.
TGCCATCTGATTTTGACGCTCAGTTCTTACTCTTCCTGAAGAAAGTCTGATCTTTTTTAAGAGACATAAAAGACCTAAAAGACCTCTGATCTTTTATGATCCGATCTTTTTTAATCAACTTTAATCAACGTCAGATCAACACTGGACTGACACCTGAACTGAAGCTCAAGCAGGGCATATATCCTGGGGGAAGCCAAGACCAGGTCACTAAAAACGTGACGATCAAATACAGATACGAGGGCACGACACTGCCGGGGAGCACGTCGCAATTATAGGTAGTCCGTAATTGAAATCAAGCGTAAACTCGATCCTGGAACAATTAGGTCGATTAATTCCACTGGTAATAAATATTAATCTTTCTAAAGAACTATCACCTTCTTTATCTGTCCAGCCAGGGTGGATAGGTTCGCAGGTTCAAGGTCGACACTATCGGAGATTGGCTAAGGTTTCACTCCAGCCCGATCCTGCTTTCTCCATTCTGTCGAGTACAGTCCGCCGGCAATTTCTGCTCCAGGATCGTTCTCGATCAGTCGATTTATGGCGGTAAGGAAACAAAAATTGACAAGACAAGGTCAACGAATGATAATGAAAAATCTGCTTTTGGCAGCGCCATTGGCAGCATCAACTGTTGCTAACTGCCACGTTTGGTCTATTCCTGCGCTGCCAGCCGGATCGCCAAGTGAGCAGGTCTGCCAGATCCGGATCGTGTCGCCCGGCCGACAGCAGATTAACCCCGCTGGAGCCCGTTTGATACAAGTGATGGTCGGAGTGACGGTCGGAGTGACGGGGGGTTGGATAGCCAGCCAGAGCAAGGCCGCTGGCGCCGAGGCGCTATAAAGATCGGAGGGAGTCCGTGTCTGAAGATAATGTTTTGAACCTGGAAGAGGAGCCATCCGGTACGAGCCAGCCGGTGGCTTTGCCCGTTGATGAACTGATGATTCGAGAGCCCTGGGAGCAGGAACTGCGTGATGGATCGTTAAGACTGTTCAAAGAGGCCCTTTCGCCAGTCCGAAGCGGGCTTGAGAACCTGCAGGAGTCGATCCAGGGGATGGCCAGCGTTTTGAGCCAATTCACAGGAGAGTCCCAACTCGAAGCTGATCTCGACAAAGTCGTCACCTCGGCAAGGACGTTCTTCCTTGAGAGTTCGAGGAAGACAAGCGAGCATTACCATCAGCAGATGGAAGCAGCGCGTGAGGAATGGGCCGTCGAGCTGGGGAGGCGACTTGAAGAGACCCGCGACGAGATTCGTCGTGAGTCGGCGCGACAGATTGACGAGCTGGAGACACAACTGCGGGCAGGCCGGGAGGCGCTCGAACTCGTTATCAGGACAACCAAACCCCCAGAGAAGGATCTGCGGCCACTCGCGAACGACCGCAGCCTTGATTTGAAGCGTGCGATCGACGAGATCAACGTGCCTCGGACGCAGGTGGACACGCTTGCGGTGCTGATGCAACACGCTGGAGGCTTTGCGCCCCGGGTGCTTTTCTTTGTTGTACGGGCGGGTATTGCCAACGGCTGGAAAGCGGGTGGATTCACAAACGGACTCGACGATGAGTTGGTCAAAACACTCTCGATTCCAGTCGATGACAGCAGCCTGATTGGGCGCGCACTTCTCAGTTTTAACACAGAGCGCGGAGAAGAGTCAGGGAGAGTGCTTGGTCGCTTTGCTGAACCATCAAGCTCGGCGGCGCTGGCCATTCCACTGGTGGTGAGAGGACGTTCCGCCGCCGTACTCTACGCCGATGCGGGAACCGGGTCAGGCGACGAGATCGATTCGACCGCACTTGAGATCATTATGCGTGTCGCTGCCATGGCGATTGAGCTTCTCCCAACGCGGCGGGGTGAGCCAGCACCGGCCGTTGCGGTAAATCCCAATGTCCGGGGAACAACGCCATTGCCGAGGTCGGTACCACCTGCCCCGGTGAACGAACAGCCCTCACCTACCACGCCACCGGTTGCAGGAGTTTCCGGTCTGTCGACAGGCTCTCCCGGCGAGCGTCCCGTCGGAAGGCCTCCCGGGGAGGAGACCCGGGAGCTGCACTCGTTCTCAGTTGAGGTGCCAGAGACGACAGCCGACACCGAACCTTCCGGGAACCTGCCCTCGCCACCGCCATTCACAACGGCGGAAGAGACATCGATCGGGAAGGAACCGGAGCCAAATGAGCAGATTCATCCCGGTCGCCGTAACTACGAGCAGTTTCGTCTCACCGATCCTGCGGCTGTCGACCAGTCTCTCGACACCCCACAACCAACATCTGATCTGGACTGGGTGACCGCAAAACGGTCGACTCAAATCGACGAGCTCTCGCCACCCGAGCGAGTGACCAAACCCGTCCCCGGCTTCGAAGTGGCTGATCGGCCGTCGTCCGATCCAGCCCCTCCGCCGTTGGCGACACCCCAATCGACCGAGTCTGAACAGCGAGCCCATAACGACGCACGCCGGTTCGCGCGGCTCCTCGTCTCTGAGATTAAGCTCTACAATGGAGTCAAGGTTGGCGAAGGGCGGAGGAACTACGATCTCTATGCACGCCTCGCTGAAGAGATCAATCGTAGCCGCAAGGTCTATGAGAAGAGGGTCTCACCGGCGGTTGCAGCCCGTTTTGACTACTTCTATGACGAACTGGTTCAGACGCTTGCCGATGGTGATAAGGAGAAGCTTGGAGTCGACTGTCCGGGTCCTCAGCTTCGATAGTTCACCTGAGCATTTAAGGATGACTTCGCCATCTAAGGATGACCTCATAAGGATAACTTCATGAAGATGAAGCGCTATTTTGATCCCAGGTCAGCCATCGCCGCCCTGCTCCTGGTCGCGCTGCTCGTTATGATCACCGGGTCTGGCAGGGACGTTTCAGGGCAGCGGACGGCAGAAGTCAGCGAATCGGTACTGACCCAGGCCGGTTTGGCCGATTACGCTCTCCAACAACGGGCGCAGAACCTGGTCGACGGGGATCGATCGGAAGAGGCTGAGCAGGTTTTTCGGCAACTGGCCCGGCGTCATCCCACCTCAATTCTTAGCCGTTCAGCGAATCTGCAGGCGGCAGGTATCGCCTTTCGTCGCGGACGCTATCAGCAGACACTCGAGGACCTGGCCGGCCTGGTTGAAAAGCGAGACGGCTCCGCTCTCAAGCTCTCCATCGAAGCGTTGTTGAAG
>JBEGMZ010000161.1:0-12984 GCA_041182745.1 Acidobacteriota bacterium | reverse complement strand
GGACAACGCGAAGAAGGTGGTGGAGGTGGAACTGAAGCAGAAGGGAACGCCACTCCACGATGCGTGCGTGGTTGGTGACACGGTTGGTGATCCCTTCAAGGATACCTCCTCGGTGGCGCTCAATCCGGTGATCAAGTTTACGACACTCTTCGGGTTGCTGGCGGTCGAACTGGCGGTGCTGATGCGTGAATCGGGAGCGAACGGTACCCTTCTGAGTCGGATTCTGGCGGTTGTCTTCCTGCTGGTCTCTTTCTTCTTCGTCTATCGATCCTTCTACGGAATGCGGATTGGTGACAAGGGCTGATCAGCGACGGTGTGTACGGGGAGGGGCAGCGGAGTGGATGGCCCCGCTTCCTCTCCTGCCGGCAGCCGGAAGGGGTTCTTGTTTTCCCGCCGGGTGGGTTGTAGACTCAGGTTTGTCGTGGCTGAGGGGTCAGGCTTGACGGAGTGAGCTGGGCCGTGTGAGCTGGACCGAGTGAGTAAGAAGCAGGAAAAGAGCAGGTAAAACAACTAAGGAGCAGGCAAAATGGTTAAGAGAGAAATGGCGTTGGTGTTCTTCACCCTTGTGTTGTCACTGGCCGGAACTCTGACCGGGATGGCGCAGTCGCACCCGGTTGAAGGGGCATATGAGGTGACAGCCTCGAGTAGCGATCTTGGTGAGATGAAGTTCAAGGTGATTCTCAAGCTGGACAACGGCAAATGGAAGGGTGAGATCAAGGACGCCGCGATGCCGCTCGCCGTCACCGACGTGACCGTCGATCCCTCGAACAAGGTGACGATCACCAGTGATGCCGGTGGTACGCCAGTCGTGATTGCCGGGAACTACGAAGCCGGAAAGATTACCGGTCAGTGGTCGGCTGGTGATATGAAGGGCAACTGGACAGGCAAGCAGACGGCTGCCGCTGCAGCCGCCCCGGCACCAGCTCCGGCCGCTGCTCCGGCCGCTGCCGCAGGAGCCGCCGCGGGACTCGAGGGAAGCTGGGAAGCGACCATTGTCGCCGATGGGCAGGGTGAGTTTAAGTTCGCGCTGAACATCAAGCGGAACGGAGACAAGCTGGTTCCGGAGGTTCCCGGTGGTGGTGACCTGAGTATTGTTGAGATCGAGACGAAGGATCCGGATGTTGTCAATATGACGGCGACCTACCAGGGCCAGGGCCCAATTCCGCTCACCGGGAAGCGGGTCAGTGCCGATGAGGCTGGTGGCAAGTGGGAGGCGGGAGGATTCTCCGGCAGCTGGAAGGTTAGTCGTAAGAAGTAGCGATGGTGCGGGTCGTCCGAAAAGTGGGCGGCGATCAGTAAGCCGAGTGCGGAGCGGATGAGTCACCCAGCGGGGGCATTCGCTCCGTTCTCTTTTTAAGTGGTGGGCGGCTTTGTCTGCTGGCGGTCTCCATCTGGTTTGAGAGGCTGGATCGAACCGGCTGGAAGTCTGTCGACTCCGAAGGTGAGTCCGGAAGTCGTGACACCGGAAACGGGGAGAGACTCTTGATTATCGATCAGTTTCGTCTTGATGGCAGGGTTGCGCTGGTGACAGGAGCCTCGGCCGGTATCGGAGCCGCGATTGCCGTGGCGCTCGCCGAGGCCGGGGCGTCGGTTGTCTGCCACGGAAATAGTCGAAGCCCGGTTGCAACCACCGCGCAGATCGATGCCAACGGCGGAGAATCACTGGCGCTGACGGGCGATCTGCGGGAGCGTGAAACCCAGGATCGGCTGGTTCCGCAGGTTCTCGACCGGTTTGGACGGCTTGATATCCTGGTCAATAATGCCGGTACAATTCGTCGTGCGCCCGCCGTCGACCACTCATTAGAGGACTGGGAGGCGGTAATCGAGGTCAATCTCACCAGCATCTTTCGTCTGTCGCAGCTCGCCGGTCGGCATATGCTTGAGCGCGGCACGGGAAAGATCGTCAACATTGCCTCACTGCTCTCGTTTCAGGGTGGGATTACTGTCCCCGGTTACGCCGCCGCCAAAGGCGGACTTGCCCAGCTGACGAAGGCGCTGGCCAACGAGTGGGCAGGACGTGGCGTCAATGTCAACGCCATTGCTCCCGGTTATATCCGAACCGATAACACCGCCGCTCTCCAGAAGGACGAGACCCGCAATCGCCAGATACTCGAGCGGGTTCCTGCTGGTCGCTGGGGAACTCCAGCCGATCTCGCCGGGGCCGCACTCTTCCTTGCGTCGCCGGCCAGCGATTATGTTCACGGGAGCCTGCTGGTCGTTGATGGCGGCTGGATGGGGCGCTGAACCGACTCAGTCACCGGCGGTGGCCAGCTCAGTCGGAACACTGGCAAGTGGCAGGGTTATCCGAAAGAGGGTTCCCTCACCGGGCCGACTCTCGACGGTGATCCGGCCACCGTGATCCTGCACTATCCCGTAGCTCACCGCCAGTCCCAGGCCGGTACCCTTGCCGATCTGTTTGGTGGTGAAGAAGGGGTCGTAGATTCGCGTCAGATGCTCAGAGGGAATCCCTTCGCCGGTGTCACGGAAGGTGATCAGAATCGAACCTTCTTCGCAGGCGGTGCTGATCTCAAGCCGTCCGCCGTTTGGCATGGCGTCGCGGGCGTTGAGAATGAGATTCATAAAGACCTGTTGCAGTTTTGGAGCATTGCCCGGCGCAGATGGCAGATCCCCAGCATAGGCCCTGACCACTTCGATCCTTGTATTGTGCAGCTGTGACTCAAGAAGCTGAATCGTGTCGTCAAGAACCTGATTCAGATCGGTAGCCATCATTCGTGAATCACTGACCCGCGAAAAGTTGAGCAGGTTGTTGACGATCGATGAAGCCCGCGATGTCTGTCGATAGATCTTCTGCAGCAGCTGGTGGCGCGAATCCGATTCCGGTATCTGCTGCATGAGCATCTGTGAGTAGGACGAGATCCCGGTGAGCGGGGTGTTTACTTCGTGGGCGACTCCGGCAGCGAGCAGACCGATCGACGAGAGTTTGTCGTTCTGGCGCAGCTGCTCTTCCAGCCGGATCCGTTCGGTCACATCCTCAATCGCCACAAGGGTTCCTTCAAACTCTTCGTGCCGACTCTGCAGGGGGGCGAGTGAGACGTTGAGTATCAGATCACGCCCGTCGAATGATCGCGCTCGCAGCTTGTAGATGTTGGCCTGCTCTCCCGTCTGCCAGTCGCTGGCCGTCATCATCTCGCGCAGGTGCCGGAGGGCGGCCGGATCGAAGACCTCGCTGATCCGCTGTCCAATCGCCTTCTCGCGCGGCAGCCCATAGATCATTTCGAGTGCGCTGTTCCAGTTGGTGATACGACCGCTGAGGTTGATGACGAGTACCCCGATCGTGATCGATTCGATAATGCTCTCGTTGAACTCCTTCAGCCGCGCCAGTTCGCGGGTCCGCCGCGCCTGCTCGTCAAGCAGCAACGAATTTTCGATGGCGACCGCGACGTAGCCGGAGATCGCACGGAGCAGCGCCAGGTCCTCGGATGAGAGGAGCGCTCCGTCGGCGGTGGGCCCCAACGCGATCACCGCGACGATCCGTGAACGAACTGCGCACGGAACATAGTAACTGAATGGCCGACCGGCGAGGACTCCGACGTTCTCTCCCTCATCGACCTCCAGTTCGTCGATTCGGACAATTCCGCTCGCGACACTGTACTCCTCGAGCTGGCGGATAAAGTCGGTCGGAGGCGAGATCTCCGGTACATTTCCCTCTGACCTCGCCATTCTGAAGCCTGAAGGTGCCGTTCGATCTTCAATCAGAATCGCGAGCTGCTCGATCCCGAAGACCTCGCGCAGCCGTTGCACCAGGCTCTCCAGCAATGGATCCAGATCGGTCGTTGATGACAGCGTCCGTCCAAAATCCTGCAGGGTCAGACGGAAGTCGTACGTTTCACCATAGAAGAGTCGATCGATCCGCTCCTGCACCCAGTTCTTGACCGGTGCGAAGAGCATGGCAATGATCGACATCGTTACCGCCGCGATAAGCAGCGTTGCCTCCTGCGGGATCAGGGAGCGCAGAAATTCGTAGCTCAACGCCATCACCGTACCGAAGAGGGCCGCCACCGAGAGGGTGGCAATGATATAGGCAAAGGATCGCCGCATCACCACATCGACATCCATCAGCCGATAACGGACAATCGAATAACCGAGGGTCACCGGCACAAGGATCAGCGGAGCGAGGGCCGTCATCTCAAGTATTGAGCTGACCGATTCCACCACCAGATACGATGGCAGATAGAAGATTCCAAAGGTGACCGCCGCGATGCTCATTCCCCACATCACCCACTTCAACTGCTGGCGGACGACGACGGAGCGCGCTTCGCGGAAGGTGCGGATGAAGAGGATCGCACTGGTCAGCAGCGAGAGGCCAAAGAGAATGATCTCGATCCGGTTGAGCAGGCTCCGAATTGTCACCGCCGGCAGAAAGAGCAGTCCACGCAGCGGGTCGAACCGGAGCATCAGCTCAACCCCGAGCAGCAGGGTTGACGGCCCATAACAGATCAGCGCGAGCCATCCACGGCGCGACGAGAGCGAGTAGCGGCCCGGATAGGTTGGGTAGGTTGGATGGGTTGGATAGATTGAAGCGAAATGTACCAGCAGGGGAGCGAGAAGGATCAGCGCCGCAACGTCGACAAAATCGATCGTCTTGTCGAAATGGGTTCGCATCTCGGCCGTTGGGCTGTAGAAGTGCGCGATAAAGGCCAGCAGACAGATCAGGAAGAAGTGGTTGACATACGGAGCGCGTCCCTGTCGGAGGAGAAAGTAGACTCCGACTCCGAGGTAGATCAGGCCGATCAGCGCCAGGTAAAGGCCTCGCAGGAGGTGGATCTCCTGAGTTGCCAGACGGTCGAGATCGGCGATCCCTTCCCGCAGCACGGTGTCACCCGAATCATTCCTCCGCTCGACCCAGTAGCTGAGCGTCAATGGACCACCGGCCGCGACCTGATCCCGCGCCTGGTCGAGATAGATCTGGACATGCCGGGCCTCTTCAACAACCTCGAACGGCTCGCTCCCCGAGGTACTGATCCCGATCAGGTAGTCTCCCGGACGGACATCGGCCAGCGCTCCAGGACTGCCCGGCTCGACCAGGATTGCCCGAACCCCGAGAGCTTCGTCCCGCCAGATTACACCGTCGGTCGGAACCTCCTTCTGATTCAATCGGTCACGGAGGTTGAAGATCCCGCCACCCAGAGCGAGAATACCCGCAAACAGCAGCAGAATTGTCCGGGTCGTTACCTGGTTTGTTCTTGTTTGAGGTTTCACTTTAACGGATACTCACCACTGCCTGAACATCTCCGTCCGCCTCGTTGATAGATTCGCGTCGACGCTCTGCTGGTTAAAGGGCCGCCGACTCGACCGCTACCACCGAAAGGCAAGTCCACCGCGGATGGTGCGGCTGGTTCGCGTCGCCAGCAGTTGGATAGTCCCATCCTCGACTGCCGTTGTCTGGTTGAGCAGATTGCGCAGGTCGAAGATCGCCTGCCACTGTACCGGCAACCCGAAGCTAGGTAACTCCTGAGTCAGATAGATGTTGATATTCGGATCGTAGACTCCCATTCGACCGGCATAGGGGTCGATGGCAAAGACGATGGTCGATGGTGACAGCCTGACAACCGTTGAGATCTTCGTTCCGGTACGATCCGTCAGATCAAGGTCGAGTCTCCCGGTTGCCACTTGAAACAGGTCGTGCCGGAAGATGCGCCCCGGGGTCAGGTTCTCGACCGTGCCCGGTCGAATCTGGGCACCCCGCCCGGCGCTGTAACCGAGCGTCGCCGTCAATCGGCTGCCCAGGTGATGACGGAAGAGGAGACGCCCTCCCCGTGCCGCACCGTTCATAGCGGTGACCTGGTGGGCAATCTGCTGGAAGGCCCTCTCCATCTCCGGTGATACCGCCAGCGGCAGGGCCATCACTCCGACTCCATGCCCTGAGACGATGTCATAGAAGGCTGAGGCCTCGATTGCTGACCTCCCGTCGCCAAAGACCTTCTCGATCCCAGCCTCGTAACGCTGACTTCGGTCGAGCTGTGGAGTGCCGTTGAAGGCCACCTCTGGTGCCGTCAGCTCAAAACCGACCCGCATGTCTTCGGTTCTTAACTCTTCAACCGCCTGCCGGCTTCGCAGCCGTCCCGGAGTTACTGCCGCATTAAAGCTCAAACTGGTGAAGGGGGAGTACCGGGCTGCCGCCCGTGGCAGAATGCTATCCTGTTGCCGCGAGGCTGATCCGATGAAACCAGAGTAGTCCAATCCATAGATCAGCAGGAGGCGGGGCGTCGCCTGCCACTCACCGATCGAGGAGACCGACATCTGATCGAGGATGGTTGTGGTGGCGGAGCCCGCTCCGCCTCTCCGCGCTGATCGCCCGCGATCGATGGTCGCCGCCGATCCGAGAATGGTCTGACCATATCCGACCGATGCCGTCACCTTGTGCTGGTCGCTTGTCCGCAGGGAGGCGATTGCGGTCAACCTTTGCGGAGCCAGCTGACCGGTCCCCCGCTGCCCGATCAGGGCCATCTCGACATTGCCATCGAGCGATCCGGCAATCGCAAAGTTGAGACCGAAGAATTCTGGTCCCCCGTGTGAAAAGGCTGACCGGGAGGCCAGAAACTGGGTGATCCCGTGGAACGTCGGCTGCTGACGGGTGAAGCTGTCCGTCCGGACCTCGCTCGCGGAGCCTTCCGTCGCAACAGGCCCTCCAGCCGGCTCCGTCGGCCGAAGATTGAGTACCTGACGCGGCACGCTCCGCGCAATCCAGCGATAGTCAGCACTGTCGCCACGCTTCTGGACCAGCGTGTTTGCCCGACGCAGTGCGATGTCGTAGTTGAGCCGATCAGAGCGATCGAGGCTGATCCGGGTCAGCATCGAGGAGAAGCCCTCTGCCGTTGCCCGCAGTCGATAGGCGCCAGGTACAACCGCCGCGGTGAATCTGCCCTTCAGATCGGTCGTGACGCGCTGCAGCTCACGCCCGCGCGAATGGGGCTCAAGCAGGGCTACCACGGCACCAGTCAGTGGTTGCCCACCCTCATCCCGCACCGTCCCGGCGACTGTCGCCAGGACTGACGCCGCTTCCACAACCAGTAACCCGTCAGAGCCTGGAATGGGTTCACTGCTCGTCTCTGGCACCAGACCGATCGCGCATAACAGGCATCCTGCAACCAGTGGATTAAATCTTTTCCTCATATGTTTCATCGGCCTCTCCGTTGAGAACTGTTGAATCAGAACTGTCAGAGGAGGACAGTCCGGGCTGTTCCGCAAAGCTTGCTCTCGATAAAGACCTGATCGATACCAGGTCTCCGCGCCCGACTTACTTTTGAGCCGGACTTGCACATGCTAGAAAATACACCTCAACCGCTGCATTTACCAGTTATTTTCAGTGCTTTCCGAGACCGGCTCGACGACGAGTGGCATCGCCTTTTCCTGCCAGCCAACTTCGCCACCGCGTGGCTTCGGGTGCGATCAATAATTGAAAGGCCCGCTCGATCCATAATCCGATTGTCCTGCGACCACCAACTGCCAGCGTCGACCGGGTACGACCTGATGACACGGGCCGAGGGGCAGAACTCAGGCTTCGCGACGCTCGCCGTCCGGGTCACGGAGAGGTTCCTTGATGGTTATCGATGGTGAGATCATCTGGTAGGAGATTCCTCGCCAGACGATGCGTCGTGAGACCAGTGAGCTGAGAAAGTTGTAGAGGTAGAGGAGTGAGATGAGCGGATTGAGAATGGCGTGGGCGGAGATCTGCCCGGCCCACCGCGCAACGGATCCGGACGGGCTGTTGATCAGACCGAAGGCGACAACTGCCCGCAGCGCTCCATTCGCTGCGCCAAGCAGGCAGGTTGCGACAATGGCGATGATCATCCCGCCGGAGAAGTCGATCGCGGGGTTGATAGCGAGAATCGCCAGCGTTCCACCCAGGGCGAGATTGTAGAAGAGGTAGCCGGCGAGTCCGATTCTCCAGACGACTGGCGAGTAGACGCGCGTGATGCGAATCTGGCGCGTCGTGAACTCAAGGAGGCCGGCCCAATTGGTACTCAATGGTGAGCGGACCAGCGCACCAGGGACAAACCTGATCCTCTGCCGTGCCTCGTGAACCGCCCCTGAAAGCATATAGTCATCACTGACCGCTCCACTCCAGCGTTCAAGTACCCGCAGTCGATCGAAGTTTTCGCGACGGATCGCCATCGAACCGCCCCAGGCGAAGCGCGATCGCTCACCAAGAAGCGCCAGCGCTCCGGCATTCCAGACGGTTAGCAGCACTGATGGGAGGTAACGCGTCAGCCATCCAGCCAGCCCGGGTGGCCGAAGCGGGACAAACCAGCGGAATCCGGTTGTTGCTCCAATCCGCTTGTCCCCCAGCGGTGCGACCAGCCCGGCGAGCCAGTCCGCTCCAGGGCGTGCGTCGGCGTCGGCAAATGCCAGCACCTCCGTTCGACGATCGATCGTGTTGAGCATCTCAATCCCGGCGCAGAGATTGTGAATCTTCTGCCCACGATTCCGCGCTTCACCCGCTACCAGCAGCCAGGCCGGTCGGGGACTCGTCCCAATCATCTGCGCGATCACCCCATGCGCCGGATCAGACTCGTTCTCTGTGATGAAGATGAGCTCATACTCGCGGTAGTTCTGAGTGAAGAGCGGCCGCAGGTTCTCCTCGAACTCTTCATCAAGTCCGCGACACGGAACCAGGATCACCGCTTTCGGTTGATATTCCCGCTGTCGACCATTCGCGGGATCCCTCGTGTAGCGCGCAAATCTCACTCCCGAGGCCAGTGCCAGCAGGCTCTGCACCGCCAACAGAAGACAGATGACAAGGATGATGGTTGCGAAGACGGTCATACGTGTCTCGTGAAATACTGGTTACTCCTGCCACTCCTCAAGTTGGTCGATCAGTTCGAGAATTCGCTCCGGTGTTTCACTGGCCAGCGCAAGCCGCTTTGTCTCGAGGATCAGTCCGGCCACCGAGGAGGCCCGGTCACGATACCGTACCTCACGCGTCAGAAGATCCTCGATCACCCGTCGCTCCCGCTCGGCACGTGTGGTCTGTTCGTTGAGACCGAGACCGACGACCAGCTCAATCGGCAGGGTCAGGTTGCGGAGGATCACCAGCAGGGGATTGAAGCGACGGTGAATCTCCTCCCGGTAGCGGTTGAGTTCGAGGCCGGAGGCGCTGAAACCGAGTTGTCCCCGCAGCACCACTTCGATCACCGGCGAGCAGCTCTCCTCCCCGCTCGGGGTCACTGCCACCGCCTCGCTCAGATTCGCCATCAGCCCCTTCATGAGATCCTCCGGTGTCGCCTGGCCGGTGACATCGAAACCGTGTCGTATGATCGGTCGCTGGCGGTAGACACGCTTCAACTCCGCGCGGTGCCAGTCCCGCCCGGTCTCGACAAGGTATGCACCGCGCTCATTGAAATATTCGTCGACGTTACAGGCCTCTAGTGACCCGGGATTGTAGACCCACCCGTCGATCTCGAAGTTGCGATGGGTATGGCCAAGTGCAAGGTAACGAATCGACGACCGCAGCTCGGCGAGCCTCGCTACCGGCAGGGCCGGAATCGGTCGGTTCAACTGACCCTCAACATCGGTGTGAAGCATCAGCACCGGATAGAGTCTCTCGTCAATGTGGCCGCGAACGGCATCGATCAATGGGCCCAGCGCCTGGCCGACCGTCGAACCGTACCAGAGCGATCCGAATATTCGAACCCCTGCCAGGTCAATGTAGGATCCCCGTCGCTCCGCCTCGTTCCAGGGACGCAGCCTCACCTCTCCCGCTTCATATGACGGTTCAAGCAGGTGCAGAAAGCCCCACTGCGAGAGGCTTCGCATCCAGCTGAAGCTGCTCTCCGCCTCACGGCAATCGTGATTACCTTCGATCGCCACCACTGGGATCCCGGCATTCCGCAACCTGTCGAGACCCGCGATGGCATGGTTCATTGCCTGCGGCTCAACCTTCCGTGCGTCGAAGAAATCTCCTGCCACCAGCACGAAGTCGACCTTCTCTGCGATCGCGTAACGCTCGATTACATCCTGCCACGCAAGGAAGAAGTCACGCGTCCGATCCTCCGACCGGTAACGGCGAATACCAAGATGAATATCGGCAAGATGAAGAAACTTGGCCATCAGGTCTTAATCAGCAAACAATCGGCATCCGAACGACAAGAGACAGGATTGCAAAAGAGGAATGAGTATAACAGCAAGAGCCCGCCGATCGAAAATCGAACCACGGCCGCTCACAGGCTCAATGACTGCGACGGCCCTGCTGGCAAGAAGACCCGAGACGGTGTCGATCGGTCAGGTCCAGTTGCGCCCGGTCTGACAAACCAGACAAACTATTTGAACGCTATTGAATTCGAAGCCGGAGGGGGACTGTCAGCGAGGTGGGATAATACGCAGAGTTGGCTGGCTATGAAGTGCAAGCCATCAATCGACAGATTCAAAAATAGAAGATTCGCAGGTTACTTCACGCAATGTGCCCCGTATCTTGCGCAAAGTAACCCGCGAATCGAAGTTGTAACCAATTTTCCGAACCCGACCCCCGTGTCTAAGATCCGGAAGATCAGCTACAAACCCTGAGGATAATCATCCTCAAGCCCTAAGAACCTCAGTGCAAGCAGTAACCCTGAAGTCAACAAGTGACAAAAACTCAGTGGAGTATTCAAAACTCCGAAACCTTCTTTGAAAGAAGCCGATCCGCAGGTTACGTCACCCGATGTGCCCCGTATGTCCGAATGGCGTAACCTGCGAATCGATGTTGCAATCAACTGCCAAAATCCGACCCCCGTGTCTTCGTCCGGCGTATGATCGCAATTTCAAAGTGTGACCAATGGTCACTCAAACCCGTTAGTCGATCCGCACAGTGGATCCCGATGTGCCCCGTATTACCGGTCTCAACTGTGCGGATCGTGGGGTGTAGCTCACGACCGAATCCGACCCCCGTTGGCTTCGGCCTCCGCTACAAACCTTCAATTCCTTTAAAGATCGACCAGATATCAAGCAGATATCAAGCAGATATCAAGCCCTGTCCGCGCTCACCGTCCTGGTTAAAGAGGTGATTCGCAGGTTCCCTGACGCAATGTGCCCCGTAACTTACGTCAGGTAACCTGCGAATCCAGTCTGTAGCTATAAGCCGGGTTCGACCCCCGTGTCTTCCCCAGCTCACGGCTACATTCCCTTCGGGAGCGGCGCTCCACAAAATCGTCGGTGTATTTCGGCGGGGAGATGAACAACTCAACCCGCACGGCCACCGATTTGCATATGTTTCAAAGAGATCTGCTGTCACAGTATCAGAGGTGGCGGCTCCTCCTTTTTACTTTCCGGCTCTGAGCCATCCAGCTCTTTAAGCCCCGCCTCTTCACGCCAAGAGTAATTGCAAGGGCCGTGCCACAGAGGTGGAGAGGTTGGCGAAAAAGATGTAAGTGCTGATAATGCGAGAGTTATGCCGACTGCTCGAGGCTGACACGGAGCTCGCAGCGGTGAGAGATCAGAGAAGGTGTCTCAACCATTGTCCAGAATTGGTGACAGTACCAGACGACAGGTGTCCACAAGAGGTGACACCGGAAGTTGACACCCTTCGTCAACGCCGCTCGATCCTGACGTCGCTGCGCGTGGAATGTTCCAGACCAGGAAGGCGGGGTGAACTGGAATGCCAGGCCTCCACGTCAGGGTGGAGAGTCTGGCACGGTTTCTTCGTCGGGGGCATTTGGATTGAAGCTACCGGACAGGGTGGAATATGATGGCAACTCAATTTTGCGCAGGAAGGAACAAGGGCAACTAATGAGTGGTGGGAGGGTTGGCAAAACGGTTCTCGAAAATGGGTTGGTGGTTGTCTCCGAGCAGATGAGCCAGGTGAGGTCGGTGAGCTTTGGTCTCTTCCTCCGGACTGGTTCGCGGCACGAGACACTGGAGCGGCACGGACTGACCCACTTTATTGAACACGCGCTCTTCAAGGGGACGCAGAGACGGAGTGCGGCTCGAATTGCCGCTGAGGCTGATCAGTTGGGCGGCAATCTTGACGCTTTTACCGGGCGCGAAATTGTTGGATTTCACGACAAGGTACTTGATGAGCATCTTCCGCAGGCTTTCGATCTGGTGGCCGATCTGGTGACGGCGCCGGAGTTCGATCCGGGTGAGCTCGAGAAAGAGCGAAATGTGATCCTCGAAGAGTTGAAGATGGTAGAGGATACGCCGGACGACATAATATTCGATATCTTCACCGAGAATCTCTACCCGGAAGATGCGCTGGGGCGATCGATAATCGGGACCCGCGAATCGATCACAACCTTTTCGTCCGATCTGGCCTGGCCCTACTACCGTGAGATCTTTACCCCCGACAATATGGTGCTGGCAGCGGCCGGGAATCTGAGCCATCAGCAGCTGATGGAGTTGGCGGAGCAGCACTTTGGTCACCTGGTGGCCGGGGGAGATCGGTTGGGGCTGGCAGGAGGGGGGATGCCGCGAGCAGTTCCCTCGATCACGCTGCGCCACAAGGATGAGCTGGAGCAGTCGCATCTGGTGATCGGAACGCCGTGCGCTTCGGCGGTCAGCGATGAGCGCTACATCTGCCATCTGCTGAGCGTCATACTTGGCGGAGGCATGAGTTCACGCCTCTTTCAGACAGTGCGCGAGGAGAGAGGTCTGGTCTACACTATCTATGCGGCGGTCAATCCCTTCGTCGACTGTGGCAATCTCAATATCTACGCTGCAACCTCCTCGGAGAGGCTGGCCGAGACGATCGAGGTCACGCTCGGGGAGATCCGGCGCCTCCGGAAGTTCGAGGTCGAGGAGGCCGAGCTTCGACGAAACAAGGAGCAGTTGAAGGCAACGCTGATGCTCAATCTGGAGTCAACATCAGCGCGAATGAGTTCACTGGCGCAACTGGAGATGACCTTTGGCCGTAACATGACGCCGGAGGAGGTGATAGCGGCCGTCGACGCTGTGACGGTGGCCGATGTGCACCGAATGGCGGTTGAGATCTTCGAGCCGGATCAGCTCTCGGTCACGGTGCTTGGAGAGTTGAACGATTTCAGTCTGGAG
>JBEGMZ010000160.1:0-2576 GCA_041182745.1 Acidobacteriota bacterium | reverse complement strand
GAGATTCGGGCAAGCTGCTCCTCGAGTGTGCTGACTCTCGTCTTCTGCGCTGGTTTGTCGGCGGGTTGCACTTCCAGCCTCTTCCGCAGCTCCTCGAGCCTCTGGCGATGGCGGTTGATCTGGGTCTGCTTCTTGGCAGTGAGCTGGGAGATCTCCTGCTGCAGTCTGACATTCTGCTGGCGTTTAATGTAGGCCAGCGCCCCCATTCCAAAGAGGGTCAGGGAGATAGCGATCACTGTTCCGAAGATGAACTGCTTTACTCGAACGCTCAATTGAGAAGGGGTGGATGGTCTCGACGACCGGGCCGCCTGGAGCGGCTTGGGGAGGGGTGGAGTCGCTGCCGCCGGAGCCTCGTCTGGTGGCGTCAGTTCGATCTCGTCGACACTGAAGACGGCCGTGATCGGCCCGCGGCGATCGGATAGATCGTTGGTCAGCTTACGTTCGCGGCGCAGTCGCTCGGCGGGCGAGGTGAATGGTATCACTCCCACCGGAGGCGCCGGACGGGATTCGTCGGGGAAGGGCTGGGTGTCAGCGCCCGGCTCTGTTCCCGTGTGCCAGTTGAGCTGGGTGGGCGTGGCTGGCGACCGCATCAACCCCAGTGGAGAGACGTGGCCGACGCGGGCCTCGGGCAAGGCTGCTCCAACGAACTGGGCGATGACGACGGTAATGTTGTCCTCACCGCCGCGCTGGTTGGCCAGCTCGATCAGCCGACGCGAGGCGGTCTGAAAGTCGACCGAGTCGCTGACGATCACGGCAATCTCCGCTTCGCTGATCTTTCCGGAGAGACCGTCACTGCAGATGACCAGAATGTCGAGATGGCAGAGCGTGACCGTGTTCATCTCAACATTGACGAGCGAGTGGGCGCCGAGAGCCTGGAGGATGACGTTCCGGTAGCTGTGCGTCTCTGCCTCTTCCTCCGTAATCTGGCCGGCATCGATCAGCTGCTGAACGAGGGACTGGTCTTTGGTGATGCGGTAGATGTGGCCACGTCGAATCAGGTAGGCCCGACTGTCTCCAACCTGGGCAAAGTAGGCTTCTGATCCGCTTGTCGCTACGGCAGTGAAGGTGGCCCCGAGCCCCTTGTGGAGAGGGTTGGAGAGGCTCTCCTGATGGATCGTCTCGTTCGCCTGTTCGATCGCGACCCTTAATTTCTCCGGAAACGGGATTTGCGAGTGGAGCGGATGGGCCTGGAGCCGCAACATCAGATCCCGCACCGTCTCTACGGCCATTCGCGAAGCGACCTCGCCGGCCAGCGCTCCACCCATCCCATCCGAAACCGCGAGCAGCGTTCCGTAGTATCCCTGCACCGACTGCAGAACACTCTTCGGCTCCTGATCCATCGCCGTCAGGCAACTGCCGGTCGAGAGATCGAGGATCAGAAAATTGTCCTCGTTTCCATTGCGGACTATCCCGACATCGGTCTGGGCATAGAGGGCAAGGTTGATGGTTGGAAGCTCCGTCATATTTGAATCAGCTGCTTTGAATCAGCTGCCAGGTGGCGGCAGTCGATCTGGACAGCTTCGTCTCCCGATGCGGCGCCTGAACTGCCGCATTGACAGGATTCCGGTCGCTTAGTCTTCCGGATTATTATCCGGAGGGGTGTCCGGTTCACCCGTCGCCGCCCGCAGAATGACGGGAATGGCGGGTGATTACTATTTTGGTCGCTGCGCGCTTTATAGTAATCAATGGGCGCGAAAACTACCAGAAAGAGATAGAACCTGAATGAATAAAAAGATCAAACTCGACCGATGACTCGACCGATGATTAGAGGTGACCAAGGGCGTCATCGAGGTCGGCGATGATGTCTTCGACGTCTTCGATGCCCACGGAGATTCTTACCAGACCATCGGTGATCCCAAGCCGGGTCCGCTCATGCGCCGGAACCGATGCGTGGGTCATGGTGGCCGGGTGGCTGATCAGGGTCTCGACCCCGCCAAGACTCTCCGCCAGCGCACACAATTTGACATTATCCAACACTCGGCGTGCTGCCGCAAGAGACCCGGTCTCAAAGGCGATCATTCCGCCAAAGCCGGCGAAGAGTTTGCGGGCGCGATCGTGCTGGGGATGCTGTGGAAGTCCGGGATAGTGGACGTGGAGTACTCCCGGGTGTTCATCGAGGAATGCGGCTACCCGCCGGCCATTCTCGTCGTGCTGGCGCATGCGGACGGCGAGAGTCTTGATTCCGCGGGTGATCAGAAAAGAGTCGAAGGGGGAGAGGATGCGCCGACGGCATTCTGCAGAAAGCCGATTCGTTCGGCATCCTCGGCGCGGGTGGTCACGACTACTCCCCCGACGCTGTCACTGTGGCCGTTGAGATACTTGGTCGTGGAGTGGATGACCATATCGGCCCCCCATTCGATGGGGCGCAGCAGATAGGGGCTCATGAAGGTATTGTCAACGACCAGCCGTGCCCCCCGCTCCCGCACCAGAGCGGCGATGCCCTCGAGATCGGCAATGGCCATGATCGGGTTGGTCGGCGTCTCGAGGAAGACCATCCTGGTATCGTCACGCCAGACGGCATCGACATTGGCGGCGGCGGTGGTGTCGACATAGCTGAAGTCGAGACCGAACTGGCG
>JBEGMZ010000159.1:0-2803 GCA_041182745.1 Acidobacteriota bacterium | reverse complement strand
TGGGTAAGCTCACCACTGGACTGCGAGCGGCGACCGCCTCCCTCTCTCGTGAGAATGGATGGGGGGTGGCCGAGGCCATCATGACGACCGATACCCGTCCCAAGCGGGCCCTCAGCTCGTTCCGTCTTGGCGGGCGGCGGGTGACGATTGCTGGTGTTGCCAAAGGTGCCGGCATGATCCATCCAGATATGGCAACCATGCTTAGCCTTGTGACGACCGACGTCGCCATCAGCAAGGTGGCTCTTCGCCAGGCGTTGAACCGGGCGGTCAACCGGAGCTTCAATCGGGTGACGATCGATGGTGATACCTCCACCAACGACACTCTGGCCGTCTTTGCCAACGGGCTGGCTGAAAATGATCCCATCACCGGTGTCAGCCATCCCGATTTTGCCCAATTCACGGCGGCCCTCACCGCCGTCTGCCGTGATCTCGCTATCCAGGTGGCCCGGGATGGTGAGGGAGCCCGGAAGCTGATCGTTGTCCGGGTTCGTGAGGCCAGGACGGAGAAGGAGGCCCATCGGATCGCCTCCACAATTGCCACCAGCCCACTTGTCAAGACCGCGATTGCTGGTCAGGATGCCAACTGGGGGCGCATTCTCGCCGCAGCAGGTCGGAGCGGTGTCAGCTTTGATGCCGCGAGGGTCACGATCCGACTAGGAAACCTGACCGTCGCCCGGCAGGGACGGGGGCTCAAATTCGACGAAGGCAGGGCGCTCGAGATCCTCCGCCGGGACGAGGTCGTCATAACCATCGACCTTGCTCAGGGGGAAGCCGACGTGACCGAGTGGACCTGTGACCTGACTGAGGACTACATCCGCATCAATGCCGACTATCGATCGTAGATCGCCGCCGGGATGAGTCCTCTCTGACTCTTAGGTTGGGTCAATCGCGATGGGTTCGGCTCTTTTTCGCAACTTTTGATAATTTTTCTGCGTATTCAGCGTTTATGTATTGCAGAAGAGCAACCCGGGATGGCCGTGCGTGAGGCCCGGCCGAGGCTCGGTCGATCAGGTCTCGCTGGAAAAGCTGGAGCATTTACGCTTTAATCGTAGTAATCCATAACACGTAATCTTGGATACCGTAAAACAGAGACCCGTCACTGCCGGCGCCGGGAAGAGACCGGAGGCTGATGGCGGAATGCAAGGAGAAGAGGCAATGAAGATATCGGCCTTCGGGCTAACCGGGCGACGGGCGGCGGGGTTCGCAGTGGTGATCGCCCTCGTCCTGTCATTTGGCGGCACCACTTATGCCCAGGAGGCCGGTGGTGACAAGTCAGGCGTTGTGGCGCCGCTTTCGAGACCGTTGCCGCAGCGCACGGTCGGACTTGAACCGGGCCGGGTGACCAACTGGACGCTGCGCGACGCGATCCTCACTGCTCTCGAAAAGAATGTCGACATCGAACTCGAGCGCGAGAATGTGAAATTGGCCGGGTTTGATATCGTCGCCGCCTATGGTGCCTACGATCTGACCAGTACCACCACCTCCCTCTACGAGTCGGCCAAGCGGCCCAACTCGTTTCCTTTCAGCGGAACGACCGACAACTTCACCCTCAACGACACTTTCAACTTCAACAGCTCGGTTGTTCAGAATGTCCGCAAGTATGGCAGTCGCGTTGAGGGATTCTTCCAGAACCGCCGGGTGGCCAATAACGTCAACCTCTTCTCGCCGCAGTACACGCCGGTGGTCGGAGTGAACCTCACCCAGCCGTTGATGCGGAACCTCAAGATCGATACCAATCGCCGCCAGATTATGATCGGCCGCAAGCGGCTCGACCTGTCGGATGCTCAGTTCCGGCAGCGCGCAATCGAGATCATTTCACGCGTTCAGCAGGCCTACTGGGATCTTGCCTTTGCCATCAAGGATGAAGAGATTCAGCGGGATGCGGTGCGACTCGCCGAGACCCAGTTGGACAACAACCGGCGCCAGGTTGAGGTAGGCACACTCGCACCAATCGATGTCGTCTCGGCCGCCACGCAGGTTGAGTCCCGCCGACAGCAGGCCCTGGTGGCGATGAATGCTGTTGCTCAGGCCGAGAACGCCCTCAAGGCGCTGACCGTTGAAGGAGCCGATGACCAGCTCTGGGTGACCCGCATTGTGCCGGTCGAAAAGTTTGAGGTCAATCCCGTGACCGTTCCCCTTGACGATGCGGTGAAGCTTGCTCAGGCCAACCGACCTGAGATGCGCCAGCTCAACCTCCAGAAGGAGATCAACAATATCGACGTCGAGTTCTTCCGCAACCAGGCCAAGCCACAGGTCGATCTGCTCTTCAACTATTCAGCCGTCGGTCTCGGCGGAACCCCGGCCCGCATCGGAGCGTTTCCGATCTTCGTTGGCGGGTATGGCACTTCGCTCAAGAATATGCTGAAGAATGAGTTTCGCACGTGGAGTTTTGGGGTGCAGATCAATCTGCCACTTCAGAACCGGACCGCAAAGGCCAACCTTGCCCGTGCCCGTGAGGTGACGAAGCAGGTCGACCTCCAGACCCGTCGCCAGTTGCAGACGATCGAGCTGGAGGTTCGCAATGCGGTCCAGTCGGTTGAGATCGCCCGGATGCGAATCGAGGCGGCCCGCTCGGCCCGGCAGTACGCCGAAAAGCAGCTCGAGGGTGAGGAGAAGAAGTTTGCTGCCGGCCTTTCGATCACCTACTTTATCCTTCAGCGCCAGACCGAGCTTGCCCAGGCGCGCGGGGTGGAGTTGCGGGCAATGGCCGACTACAACAAATCGATCGCCGAACTCCAGCGGATCATCTCGACGACACTCTCGAGCAACAGTATCGAGATTCGTGATGTCCCACAGGTCGAGG
>JBEGMZ010000158.1:0-4393 GCA_041182745.1 Acidobacteriota bacterium | reverse complement strand
GCCCAGAAGTTGATCAGCACCACCCGCCCCCGCAGCGACTTCAGACTGACCACCTTCCCCCCGAGATCCCGCAACGTGAAATCCCTCGCCATCGACCCGATTCTCACCGTTGCGGAGTTCTGTCTTTCAATTGGATTGAGCCGCGGCGAAAGAATGGCCTCTGCCGGTGGGGTGAAGAAGAAGTTCTCAGGATCGACCGGCTGGTCGACCACGATCTCCCTGAAGAGGCACCTTCTGATCCTGGTCGTAATCCGGCCGTCGGTGACCTGTGATCTCAGAACACGTTCCTCGCGCCGGATCATCAGGTATTCCGGGTCAATCCAGAGCCGCAGATCCATCTCCCCCTTGCCGTTGCCGGCCATCCGGAACTCGACCAGAAAGCACTTGAACCGACGCTCCCCGATTACCACCTCCTCCTCACCCACCAGCCTGAGCGACTGCCCCGGCGCCAGGTTGCCGGGATCCATCAGACTGGTATAAGAATTGAGCACTTCGGTCGCGCTGATCAGGCTCTGCGTATAGTACCTCTCATCACCTTCCGGCTTCTTGTGAAAGCCGCGATCATCAGCTTCAGAGCGGGTGTAGATGCCATAGTCGGGAAGATAGTGCCAGGCCAGCCGACCGTCAATAACTCGCGTAATATCGAAGCTCTCACCCCGGACCTCGATCCTTGACCGACTACGCTGATCAAGGATCTGTGTTACGTCATAGCTCGAGATCGATGTCGTGACAACACCATTCCGTTCTCTCCGCACTTCGTCCTCGAGAGTAAACCGAACCTTGAGCGCCCTTCGTTTTTGGTAGTTGTACTGGATCTGGCTGATCAGATCCTCAGCCGTCCATTTGATGGGAACACTGATCACCCGCTGTGCCTTCACCGGCACAACCAGAAACATCAAGAAGATCGCCGGGCTGGCAATTAACCATCTGTACCGCATACATTCCCCCCATTGCGGAAGCTCTTTGGGCTGTGACTGACAGATTCAATATTGATGTTATTTATGTTATTTATGTTATTTTGAACAGGTGGGAACGAGCAGCTTTTGATAACTTGCAGTTAAATTGTGCCCGACATTGGCCTATTTTTCTCGTTTTTATATTGATCTCTTTTTTAAGAGCAGGATCGGTCTCAACAGTTCCGGGTTAAAGCTGAGGAAACGGCAACTGATGGAGAGAACATCAGACCGATTCGAAGAGCCCGGCCATCCCCTGACCACCACCAATGCACATCGTCACCACGCCATAACGCCCCCCTCGACGACGCAGTTCAAGACCAAGTGTTCCGACCAGCCGCGAGCCTGTCATCCCGAAAGGATGGCCGATCGAGATCGATCCGCCATTGACATTCATTCGCTCCGGATCGATTCCGAGACGGTCCCGGCAATAGACAACCTGAACGGCAAAGGCTTCGTTCAATTCCCAGAGGTCGATCTGATCGATCGCCAGCCCGTGACGTTTGAGCAGCTTCGGCACTGCGTGAACCGGGCCAATCCCCATCTCCTCGGGTGCGCAACCAGCGACAGCCAGCCCCCGAAAGACAAGCAGTGGCGCCAGCCCAAGCTGCTCGGCCCGCTGACGGGACATCAACAGGTTGACCGAGGCACCATCGGCAAGCTGCGAGGAGTTACCGGCAGTAACGGTTCCCTCGCCACTCGTCTGATCAAAGTGTGGTTTAAGCCCGGACAACCCCTCGATTGTCGTCTCCGGTCGATTGCACTCATCGCGATCGAGGAGAACCGTCTCCTCACCGATCGGCTTCCCACTCTGCCGATCCTGAATCGCACGGGTAACCATCCACGGCGCGATCTCTTCCGCCATCCGACCGGCTTGCTGCGCCCGGGCCGTCCGTTGCTGGCTTAAAAGGGCATACTCGTCCTGCGCTGCACGCGAAATCCCATACCTCCGCGCGACCAGCTCAGCCGTCTCCCCCATCACCATGTAGACGCCCGGATATCGAGCCTGCACCTCCGGATGAGGCGCACGATCGGCCGACAGCATCGTGATACTCTCAACCCCGCCGCCAATGGCAATCTCCGCGCCCTCGTTAATGATCTGCCACGCTGCCATTGCCACCGCCTGCAGCCCTGACGAGCAGAATCGATTGACGGTCGCACCGGCCACTTCAACCGGCAACCCGGCCAGCAACGTCGCGACCCGAGCAATATTCATCCCCTGAACTCCGCTCGGATAGCCACACCCAATAATCACATCCTCAACCCCGGCGGCGATCTCTTCCGCGCCCCCTCCGGCAAACTTCGGCATGACAGCCCGGATACAGTGCGCGACCATATCCTCCGGCCGTGTCAGGTTGAGCGATCCCCGGAGCGACTTGGCGAGCCCGGTGCGCGCCGTTGCGACTATAACTGCTTCCCGCTTTGACATTCTCCGCTCCCTTCACACCCGACGCTACTCTTCCTTCCGCAGATCCTCCAGCTCGGTGTGATCCTCGAGATATGACGCCAATTGCAGGAAATCGGCCAGCGGGTAGCTGCGCCCACCCGACCGGAAGGCCAGTCTTGGCTTCGACTTGTTGATGATGTGTTCTCCCCAGTAGAGCAATGAGAGGCTGTAACGGATCTTCACCTGATCAGGTGAAATAAACTTTGCCTTCTTATCCGAACGGAGGTACTTGCGGAGATGCTTCTGCAGATGGTCGACCAGCAGGGCGTTTCGCTCTTCCTGATCGCTGATATAGCTGTTGATCAGCGCAAAGAGCTTCGCCTTCTGGTTGTACCGCCGGATGTGGTGAAAAGTTCTGAGGATGACATCGCCATTCTTTGCGATCCCGAGCGGAGTGAGCAAAGTTGGAATGATGCAGTAGTCGAAGAGCCCGACAATGTTGATTGGATTTTCCGAGAGCACTGGCGAACAGTCGCAGATCACCAGCTTCGCCTCCGGGCTGCCCTGGGCATACCATTCTTCAAGACCCAGTACCGTGATCGTCGCTCCCTCTTCCTCACTGGTCACCGGGGGGACATACATCGAAGCGTCGTCGTCGAGCACCTCGGGGTCACGGAGAAAGAGCTTCTTCAGGTTGCGATCCGGATCGAGATCGAGCAGCACTACGTCATGCCCCATCAGCGCGAAGGCGCCCGCGAGGTGGGCGGCTACGGTTGTCTTCCCAACCCCGCCCTTGCTAGTGAAGACTCCAATGTAAGTGTAGTCCTCAAACCGCTTCTTCTTTTGACCGGCCGTCGCCGCGGCTTCATTGTCGGGATAGATCCAGACGACTTTGCCATTCTCGTAGGTACCGATCCTGATATTCTGCAACTGCTCGGCCATCGCCCACTGGTAGACGGTGGAGGCGTAACCATTAGCCACCACGAACCAGCCCTCGGTGAATCTCTGCCGTGCCTCAACCGTGCCGAGAAAGTGGAGAAACTTCTCGATCTGCGCGATACTGCACTTTCCGGAGTAGGACTTGACCTGAACGGCGATCGTCCGGCTCTTATGCCGCAGCTCGAACTCGTATCCTTTCTTGTCACTGGGTGGCAACACAACTTCGTAACCGTCACCCTGAAACAGCTTGGCGAGTTGATTCTCAAACTCTTCGGGAGTGCTGAACTCCTGATCAGTCCTGGCATTCGACATATGGTGCTCCTTCATCTGGTTGATCAGTCAGATAGTCAGGTTACCCCGAAATGGCTCGAAGCCCTCCGGGACTTACCGCCAAAGGTCAGCTTCCTCAGACCGTCCGCGAGGATAGTCTGCCGTCATCCGATTAGTTATCCTCTGATCGGATAGGCGTCATTTCGGTCCGGTATAGAGCAGCATCTGGGTACATCTGAACATAGCGATCGTCCGGCCGGTATCACGATGGGAGACCACGGCGTCCCAGACCTGGGTGGTCCGACCGAGGTGGACGGCCGTTGCCACACACTCGACGATCCCCTCCCTCGCCGTTCCAAGGTGGTTGCTCTTGAGCTCAATGGTGGTAAAGCCGGATGCCGCCTCCGGCAGATTGGCAATACAACCATAGCCGGCCGCGGTGTCAGCCAGTGTAACAACCGTCCCGGCGTGCAGGTATCCATTAGGGGCCAGCAGCTGGGGACGAACCTCCAGCTCCGCGTTGACAACCGCTCCCTCAACCTTCGTCACGACGACCCCAAGATAGCCAGGCAGCCGGTCGGCCCCGAACTCATTGAAACTCGCAGCACTCTTCATAATCTCTTCGTGGCCTCGTTCTAAGATCAATCTCTCAGTCACCGACTTCGCGCAGACTTCTCGATTGCCTTTAATCTTCCTGCCTGAATTGAGAGAGGCTCAACAGCCAGATCCCTGATCCGAATAGCAAATCCAAAAAGCAATTTTGTCCGATGTTCTTCAGCACTGCAAGGAGTTAAAACTGAAAGTGTGCGCCGAAAGATATTGATCTCCTTTTACGGCTTATGGC
>JBEGMZ010000157.1:0-3329 GCA_041182745.1 Acidobacteriota bacterium | reverse complement strand
GATCAAAGATCTGGATCAGCTGCCCCCCGGCCGTCCGGTACTGGCTGAAATCGCCGCTCCGGAATGCATCGGTCGGCACGGTGATCACCTGCGGATTGGGCGTGCCCTCACGGTAGCCCTCATAGTTGAAGAGGAAGAAGGTCTTGTCGCGACCATCGTAGCCAAGCTTGCGGAAGAGCTTGCTCGGCAGCCGCACCGGCCCCGAGATCACTCCGCCATACTGGTCGAGGAAGTGCTCAGCCTTCTCAAGCGTCCCGTCAGCCCGGCGAAAACGTCCCGCCGGCAGATTGCGGAAGTTTGAGAAGAGATAGTTCGAGTCAAGCCAGTTGCGACGATAGAACTCATAGATCGAACCGTGGAACTCATTGCCGCCCGACTTGATCTGGACGTTGACGACTCCGCCGGCCGTCCGGCCATACTGGGCATCGTAGGAGTTGGTGATGATCTTGAACTCACCGACGGCGTCGACCGGGGGAACGTACGCGATATTGTTGCCGCCCTGGATCGAGTTGTTCGGAGCGCCATCGAGCAGGAACTCGTTGCTGCGATTGAGTCCGCCATTGATCGACCAGTCGGCGATCGCGCCATTGTCGAACGGGCGCTGATAGATCGCCGGACCGTTGAAGGTGATACCCGGGGTCAGCGTCGCCAGCATAAAGGGGTTACGGGCGTTGAGCGGCAGCTCGACCACCCGCCGGTTCTCGATCACGTTGCCGCGATCGGCCTTCGCCTCCTCAAGCAGCGGTGCGTCGGCAGTGATCGTCACCGTTTCGGTCGCCGCCCCGATCTCAAGCGTGACATTGATCGTCGCGCTCTGACCAACCTGCAGCTCCTGCTTGTCGCGAACCACCTTCTTGAATCCACTTGCCTCATACGAGAGCGAATAGATTCCCGGCTTCAGAAAGGGAACGTTGTAGGCTCCCTCACTGTTGGTTGTGACCACGGCCAGCTCATTGGTTGCGAGGTTCCTGACGGTCACCGTCGCATTGACTATCGCGGCTCCTGCCACGTCGGTCACCCGACCGTTGACCGTGGCCCGAAACTCCTGGGCCGCGGCCGGCAGGATCGCCACCAGCAGACAAAACAGACTGATGATTGAACGCTTCATCATTTGTTTACTCACTCCTCACAGGTTTATCGTCAAATCGGAACATACAACTCGGGGAGTTGTTCGATTGTTACGTGTTGCGATGCCGGATGCTATCATCCAGCTTACTCGCCCAGCTTGCTCGACTGTTCCGGCAACACGGCGGAAGCGATTCCGCTGAGGCCGGGGATCTCCGACTACTGTTTTCTGTGTATGACAACGCCGTCAAAGAGAGGCTGACCCGACCCGGATGCAATCACCAGGGTTCGAACCTGCTCTACCGGCAGCCCCGCCGCCTGAAAGATCGCCTCGCCGATGATTGGCAGCTCGTTATGAACCAACCACCCACCTGGTCCAAGCATTGCGGCCAGATTGGCCACTGCCAGCGGCAGCTCCAACCGATTATCGAAGTAAGGAAATACATTGGTCACCACGATCAGATCAAAACGGGGTGACGGATCATAACGCTCGGCAATGATATTGAGCCGCCGCGCCGAGATGACCACTCCGAGCCGCGCGTCGAGCTCGACCCGCTTCGCAAGGTGACCCAGCGGGGCGGGTGGAGACCTCTCGTCGATCACCCGGCCTATGCGGCCTACGAGAACTCGAAAGTAGTCGCGAAAGTCGGCCGTAAAGCTCAACCCATTCCCTTCGGCAATACCTGAGACCAGCTCAAGCCGTCGGAGCCCCGGCACTCTTCCAGTCTGCCTGACCGTGAGGCGCTCAAGGTGCTCAACCACCCGTGGGTTGATGTCGACGGCGTGGATCTGCAGCCGGGCCAGATCGGCAAGACCGTGGCGCACCAGTGAGTCGGCCAGTGTGAACGGCTGGAGGGATTGCGGCGGCAGCGCGTCGAGAAAGCCAGTCCGCGGCGCAAGGTCGTGCCCCGGCCCGACAATCAGCACCCGTTCCATCCGTGGCCGTTCTCTTCCGGCCTGTCCAATCGCTGCCAGCGCGACGTCGACAGCATATCCCGCCTCAAGCTGGGTATCCGTACTGTGAGCCCGCGTCCGGTAGAGACTGGCGACGTATCCCGCCTGGGCTTCCTTCCCAACCTCACGGGCAAGGAACTCCTTCCGGTAGAGAAAGCGCATGGTCCGCCCATACTCGCGCCGGAGGAGATCCGCCGGGGACCGCTTATCCGAGGCGATCAGAGTAGTGAAATAGCGCCAGCGCGGGTCGGTCTCGCCGTCCTCGTCCCGAAGACGGGAACTCTTCAGCCGGTGAAGAAACTGCTCGATCCTCGCGCGGACCCGGAGGGGGATCCTGTCGGACTCTGGAACGCGGCCGGAATCAGCGCCAAGGAGCCTTTCCCGCTCGGCGGGGGCCAGCGCCTCTACATACTCGCGTGCACTCAACGCCGGCTCAATCGGCGGCAGGGTGGTGAATCGGCGTGACTGCAACAGATAGTGGATCAGGTGCTCAAACTCGCCATCCCGGACACGGGTCGCAGTCTCCAGCTCCAGCCGATCCAGATAGCGGTCAAGATCGCTCGAACCAGCGATCAGCGGTGAATTGACGGCCTCTCGCATCCGGGCCGTCAGATCAGCGGATCGAATACGACGCAGCTGCCATCCGACCTGAGCCATCCCCTGCCCGCTGCCGTCACGACAGGCAAGCAGCTGAGCCACCAGAATAATCACCGCCAGGCAACCCCTCCTGACGTTCAAGGATACCCTCCGCACTTCCCACGCCAGCCGACGGCACTCAACAAACGGGGCAACCGGAATCCCGGCCCCTCTCCGCTTCCGACCAGTGGACGGTGGCTTACTGAATAATGTTTGAATACTGCCTGAATCTTGAACGCTGCCCGCAGGCGGTTTGGGTCGGACAAGAGCCATCTGGTCTGCCTGCATACCCGAAACCGGCGGTTGGGATAACGACTACTCCCGTGGAAAGCGGATTATCCATTCAAGCCAGCGACAAGTCAATATTTTGCCATCATCTCTTAACAATTCTGCGACAGTTGCAGGGCAATCGCATTAGTGATCGCACGCGAAGAAGAAAGACTTCATCGGCAGACCTTCCTTCGCGGTTTTGCGGCTTCGCGTGAGCCCTTCTTCTTCCCCTCTTCGCGTCCTTCGCGGCTTCGCGTGAGCCCTTCTTCTTCCCCTCTTCGCGTCCTTCGCGGCTTCGCGTGAGCCCCTCTCCTTCCCCTCTTCGCGCCCTTCGCGGCTTCGCGTGAGCCCCTCTCCTTCCCCTCTTCGCGCCCTTCGCGGCTTCGCGTGAGGCCTGCCAGTGA
>JBEGMZ010000156.1:0-5729 GCA_041182745.1 Acidobacteriota bacterium | reverse complement strand
GCTACATCCAGACCACGGGGGCCCTGGCGGCCCTGGGGCAGCCGGCCACACGGTGACCGGGATCATCTTTGACCGACAGGATCCCGCCCGGATCTATGTTAGCCTGAAATCGACCAGCGCACTCAACGAAAATGATCGGGGAGGCGGGCTCTTTGTCAGCCCTGACCGCGGGCTGACGTGGAGAGCAATGGCTGGACTTAGTGATCGGCCAATCCGCGGAGTTGCTCAGTCTGCCAGCCACCCGGAAGTGCTTGCCGTCGCCGCGCTTGACGGTGTCTACCGCACACGTAATCAGGGCGCAACGTGGGAACGGATAAGCCATCCTTCCAACGCGGCGATGCGGGGCTTCCACTCAATCGCCATCGATCCCCGATCACCTCGTACCATCTATGTTGGAACGAGCCACCTGCCTTGGAAGACGATCGATGATGGCCAGACCTGGAATCTCGCCGGATCGAGCGTCACCGGAATGCTTGACGATTCTGATATCTTTTCGATCCAGATCGACGAGGAGAACCCTGCCACATTGCTGTTGAGCGCCTGTAGCGGCATCTATCGCTCGTTCGATGGCAGTGCCACCTGGACGCGATTCAAGGGTATCCCCACCGAGAGCCGCCGAACCCAGATCATACGTCGCCACCCAACGCGCCCCGGAGTGATATTTGCCGGCACGACCGAAGGGCTCTGGATCTCACACTTTTATGGAATGGCTGACAGCTGGAAGCGTGTCACCTCCGAACACCTGCTCGTCAATAGTGTCGCCATCCACCCCGCACGCCCCGACCGTATCTATCTCGGTACCGAGGATGGCGGAGTACTGGTCAGCAACGACGGTGGTGAGACCTGGCGTTCAACCAACGATGGACTGATCAACCGGCAGGTCGGTGCGGTACTCGCCGATCTTGAAGAGCGTGGCCGGATATATGCCGGTATCCTCTTCGACGGTGAATCGAGCGGAATCTATGTCAGCGCCGACAGTGGGCTGAGCTGGAAGCAGTCGGTCGACGGACTTGACGATCGTGACATCTACTCTCTCTACCAGTCACCGTTCCAGACCGGAACGATCTACGCTGGAACCAACCGGGGCATCTATCGCTCTGACGATCGCGGGACGACCTGGCGTCAGGTCAGGCAGCCTCCTCCACCTGCCCCACCAGTCAAGCCGAGCCGAGGCCGGCAGACGGCAAAGTCCTCCTCGCGACTGGTGGCGATCAGGTCCAAGGCCCCCCTCGCAATGTCAAACATCGTCCCGACCGAGCCGGCAAGAGTCGACCTGCTGAGCCAGGTCTTCGCCATTCACTCTTTCACCCCCCGCCAGGATCTTCTCCGGCCCGCTCCGACCAGTGTTCGCCAGTGGTTGATCGCTTCGACCTGGGACGGCATCTACGTGACCGACGACGAGACGCGGGGCTGGTGGCGACTGACGATCCTGGGCTCCAACTGGCAACGCGATCCCCAGGTCGCATCGATCGCTACCAGCCACCAGGCTCCCGGAGTGATCCTGATCGGGACAAGGGATGGCCTTTACGCCTCAAGTAACAATGGCCGCACATTCCGCCATCTTATGCTGGGTGAAGAGCCTCACGCCGTCCGCACCATCGCCTTCGATCCCCGCACCGCGTCGACCATCTACGTCGGCACTACCGGCGGATTCTTTCGGTCATTCGATAGTGGAAGGACGTGGGAACAGAGAGGCGGCGGGATGCCCGTTCATACCAGTGCCAGCCACATCCGGATCAACGAGCTGAATCCGGACGAGATCTTCCTCTCCGATGACCTGCGGAAAAGCCTTTATCATTCCACGGATCGTGGTACCAACTGGGAACGGTTGGAGCTGGGTCGCCTGCCAAGCGCGATGTTCCGCTCGATTGCCGGGGATCCATTCGATCCACACCGTCTCTATCTGGGTACTTTCTCGGGTGGAGTCTACGTGCTGAGCCGTATCGCGGAATGATGACACAGCCCTTCACTGTCCGAAATGAAATGCTCGTCAGAATCGGAGGGCAGAATGAAAATATCCGCCGGAACCCGGTTCTTCGGGCCACGGCGGATCCTTGCGAGGCAGAGCCGCTTCGAGGCTAATCCTCGTCGTCGTACTCAACATCCCCTTCTCCCGGATTGATCATCTCCTTCAGCTCCTTACCTGGCTTGAAGTAGGGAACCCGCTTGGCCGGAATATCGACCGGATCGCCAGTCTTCGGGTTGCGTCCGCGGCGGGCCTTGCGCTGGCGGATCCGAAACGAACCAAAACCACGCAGCTCTATCTTCTCGCCACGATTGAGAGTCTGAATGATATTTCTGAAGACCTCTTCGACAATCACTTCCGACTCTTTCTTGGTCAGCTTCGCGGCGAGAGCAACCTCGTCAACCAACTCTGCTTTTGTCATCTTCCCTCCGTTGTACAGTCCCAGGTACCGGGTGAAATGATACGGTTTGACAATCGCTACGCCCAACTCGACACAACCACTCGCAATCAGAAACCCGACCGACACAAAGCAGAACGGCCATCATACGATCCTGCGATCCGACCTTTCCGCCATTCCTCCCCGTAATTTGAGTACGACAACCCGATCAACCGGAGAACGAGATTGAGATGCCCCCAGACCAGCGCTGTGCACCGCGCCTATCGTCGGTCACCGACACCTCACCTCCACTGATACTTGAACTTGATCGAAGTATCGACATCCCCGAGGGTCTGGGGAATGCTGGCCGGTGACATCGCGCCAATCCGGGAGACCCCAAGAAGGAGGTCGAGAAGCGGAAAGGGCTCCCGCTCCTTTGGTGGAGAGACAACACTCGGCCGGCCCTTGACGCCAACCATCTCTGCCGTCCGACGGAGGGCATCTTCGTAGTTCCCGATCGCGTCGATCAGTCCGTTACGAAGGGCTGTTGTTCCAGTGTAGACCCGACCATCGGCGAGGGCGATCAGTCGCTGTTCGTTGATCTCATTGCCCTTCTCGCCGCGCCCCTCACGCCCCTCAAGCACCGCCCGGACAAACTGACCGTTCAACTCATCGATCATCGACTGAAAATAGACCTTCTCTCGATCAGTCAGGTCGCGGGTTGGGGATCCGGTGTCCTTGAACTCACCGCTCTTGAAGACGACCGGCTTGATCTTCGCCCACGACGCAAGCTCCTTGTAGTTGATCCATTCGGCAATCACTCCGATGCTGCCGGTGACCGTACCGGGATTGGCGAAGATCATATCGGCCGGACAGGCGAGATAGTAGCCACCCGAAGCGGCTACCGAGCCCATCGAGACCACCACCTTCTTCTTCTTCTCCTCCCTGACGCGTCTGACCTCAGTATAGATCTCCTGGGATGGGGAGACTCCGCCACCAGGACTGTCGACCCGGATAATTATCGCTTTGATCCGGGAATCGTCACCATACTGCTTGAGATACCGGTTGACATTCCGTGCCATCTGGTTGTCGATCACCCCTTCGACCGGAATCATCGCGATCCGGCTGCCGCTCGAGGTGATACCGGAGAGCGGTTCATCATCCGAGATGATCGCCATAAACGAGAAGAGACTGACCACGAAGACCGCGAAGAGTATCAGACCAACTATCAGTATCCAGGAAAGTGTACGTTTTTGCATACGAAACCCACGTGGTTTACCGACAAGCCAAGAAAAGTCCGGAGAGACCGACGATCAACACGCGGTTCCTCCGGACTTTTCAGCAGAGTTCAGAACTGTCAGATCAGGATTCGTCGGAGGAGCCTGATTTAAGCCCGGCAATCTCGCCCAGACTGGCCATGCCACCTTCCGCCGAAGTGTAGTTGCGATAGTCTATCTCATCATCATCCTTGCTAACGGCTTTCACCGAGAGGCCGATCTTCCGACTTTCACGCTCCATCTTGAGGATCTTGAACTGGAGAGTCTGACCCTCCTTGACCACATCCTCAGGTTTTTCAACGTGATCCTCGGAGAGTTCCGAGACGTGACATAGACCTTCGATCCCCTCCTCGAGCTCGACAAAGGCGCCAAAGTTGGCAAAGCGGGTGATCCGGCCCGTGACGACATCGCCTGGATGATGCTCGTTGAAGAAGCGTTCCCAGGCATTCGGGAAGAGATCCTTGATCGAGAGGGAGAGGCGCCGATCTTCGACATTGATCTCCTTGATCACAGCCTCAACCTCCTGATTGCGCTTAAGCGCCTCGCCCGGATGCTTGATCCGCTTGGCGGCCCAGGTGATATCTGAGACGTGAACGAGCCCATCAATACCTTCCTCAATCTCGACGAAAGCACCGAACTCGGTCAGGTTGCGAACCCGGCCCTTGATGCGGGTTCCGACCGCATAGCGCTGCGGCAGGGTCTCCCACGGGTTGGGCTCGATCTGTTTCAGTCCAAGACTGATCCGACGATCGCCCTGTTCAACTTTGAGAACCTGGGCTTCAACTTCCTGGCCAATCGAGAGAATCTTTGAGGGATGCTTCGAGCGCTTGGACCAGCTCATCTCGCTGACGTGAACCAGACCTTCGACACCGGGTTCAAGCTCAATGAAGGCACCATAGTCAGTGAGGGAGACAACCTTACCCTTGACCCGGGCCTGGATCGGGAACCGCTCAACCACCGAGCCCCACGGATCAGGAGTCAGCTGCTTGAGACCGAGGCTGACCCGCTCCTTCTCACGGTCAAACTTGAGCACCTTGACCTGGACATTGTCGTTGATCTTGAGCATCTCACCGGGATTTTGAATCCGGCCCCAGGACATATCGGTGACGTGGAGCAGTCCATCGATGCCGCCGAGGTCGATGAAGGCTCCGTAGTCGGTCAGGTTCTTGACCTGACCCTCGATAATAATACCCTCTTCGAGGTTCTTGAGCGTCTCAGCCTTCTTGCCGTTGATCTGCTCTTCCTGCACAACCTTGCGTGAAAGGACAATGTTTCCGCGCTTCTTGTTGACCTTTAGAACCCGGACGTCGATGTCCTTGTTGCGGAAGCTGTCGAGGTTGCGAACCGGTCGAATATCGACCTGGCTGCCAGGGAGAAAAGCCTGGATGCGGCCGATCTCGACGCGCAGCCCGCCCTTGATCCGATCGATGACCCGGCCGGTGATGATCGACTGTGTCTTATATGCCTGTTCGATCTGCTCCCAGGTATGCTTGCGCTCGGCATCAACACGAGAGAGTTCGACATACCCCTCAGAGTTCTCGAGCTGCTTGACGAAGACATCGACCTCGTCTCCGGGAGCAACGGTGACCGTCTCACCCTCCATGAACTCAGCGAGCGGGACGATCCCCTCGGACTTGAATCCGACATCGATGATCACTGCCTGGTCGGTGATCTTGATCACGCGCCCCTTGACCACTTCGTTCTCGCTGATCTCGGAACCGTGTGTCAGTTCGTGTTTGGCGAGGATGGCGGCAAAGTCGTCCATTGAGAAATCGCCGCTGTCGTCATCAGGATCCTGCTGATCCTGATGAGAATCGTGAGCGTCAGCGTCAGCCGCAGCGGCGGCAACGTCCGGCACTTCGGCGACGGGGGTTACTGGGGTGGGAGCTGCTTCAGCTGTGTTGACAGCCGGTTGAGCGCCCTCGGTGTTCGGCGTGGTAACCTGGTCTACCTCGCTGTTTTCCGGAGCGACTGGGTTGGAATTATTTGTTGACATTTAAAGTGGACTTCCTCCTGGGAGAACTACCCGAACCACACACGCGGCCCGGAAGGCGGATCGAGAATTCCAGCTGACCGATTCCCTTACTCCGCCGAAAGAACGATTTATCAT
>JBEGMZ010000155.1:0-2614 GCA_041182745.1 Acidobacteriota bacterium | reverse complement strand
ATCAATTGCAGGGCGATACCCAGATCAATATTACCAATCACAATCAGAGCAAGGGGATCGATATCCATTTCTACATTGTGGATGGCAGCTCGTGCAGTGTGGCCGATTTCGGATCATCACTGAACGCAAGCCAGACGATCAGCTTTCTGATGAGCGACTTTGATCCGGGCATCTTCGGCTATCTGATCGTGGTGGCAGAGGATCTGGGCGTTCCAACGCAGCACAATTGGCTGACGGGCACCTCGCTGGTTCGCGAGTTCGATGGTCGACAGGGAGCCCTCTCGGCAGTCTCGATCGGCAAGCTCTCAGCCGGCCCAATCACTCCTGACCCTGATGGTGAGTATCGGCTCAAGTTTAATGGCTCGGTCTATGAGAAACTTCCTCAGATTCTGGCCATCCCCAGCGTCGATAGCCAGGTCTCCACAACCAGCTACCTCTACATCTACACGCCATCCACCAATGTCTATGTTGGAAGCTCGTCCAGCATCACGGTGTCGACGCTCCTATACAACGATGCGTCGCAGTCATTGTCCGGAAGTTTCAGTGTCGGATGCTATCGTCAGGACAGTTTCTTCACTGTCTTCAACCGTGGCGGTGGAATCAACCGCCATATTCCGGCTGGTCGAACCGGATGGATCAGGATATCAGCCAGTGGTGGGCCAATTCTGGGTTCTGTGATCACGCGGAACGCGATGTTCCAGGGAGGCTACAACCTTCCCGCCATCTCTCTTTACTCAAATCATGAGATCTCGGTCCCCAATTTTTAGGCTGACGAGAGGCAAACTTTCGCCATTCGATTGTGGCTGGAAAAAAGGCCGGAGGCTGGAGTACACACCAGCCTCCGGCCTTTTTCTTGAGGAATGGATCACCATTTCAGGTGGGGAGCAACAAATATCGGCAAGAAACGTGACGTCCTCCATTCTAACGCTGGCGGATATGAGGTGGTAAGATTTACCGTCACGGAGTCCGGAAGTGCGCAGTAATTTCAGTCGGGCGGTAATTGAGCCGATGGAAGCACCGGACTGTATTGAACCAGTTGGCTGACCATCTCTCGTCGTAAGCCTTGTTATGAGGGGCGATCAGGTTAGAATTGGCGATGCGCCGGCCGGATATTGAAGAGGTATCGAGATATCGGAAGCGATTCAATTCGCTGGTACGGCTTTTGCTCTGTAATTTTGTGAGGCAGATCTGTTAGATTATCAGATCTTTTCTGTCTGTCGATTTTTATCAGTCACCGGAGGGATAGCAGTGCAAACGAACAGATTATTGGCAGCATGGTTGGTTCTCATCACCCTGGCAGTGGTAGCTGGCGTGGCCGTGGCCGGCGCGCCGGGACAGGACAAGGTGGCGGAGCAGGCGGCACAGACGGCGTCACGGGTTACGCTCGCGAAGGGTGCCAAGAAGAAGATGTCCGGAGTGATCATCCGACGGGAGGCGGATCTGTTCACGCTTCGCGACAAGAGCAATGGCGAGGTGACCGTCAGGCTCGTCAACAGCACGAGGGTACTTGAGAAGAAGAGCAACATCTTCCGCAGTGCAAAGATCTATGGTGCGACAAGCCTGGTGCAGGGATTAACGGTCGAGATCGAGGGTCGGGGGAACGAGCAGGGTGAGCTGGTAGCTGAGAAGATTCGTTTCAGCGACAATGCCCTCGTCGCTGTCCAGGCGGCGGAGACGTTGGTCAACCCGGTCGAAGGGCGCGTCGATACCGCCGAAAAAAGGCTTGAGGAGTCAGAGGCGAACGCCAAAAGGCTGGCCGATCAACTGATCGAGATCGACTCAATATCGAAGAAGGCGACCAGCTCTGCCCGCACTGCGCAGGAGACGGCCGAGGCAGCAGTAGCAGGCGTTGAGTCGACCAACCGCCGAATCGATACCCTCGTCACCGACCTTGATGAGTATGTGTCGAAGCGTGAGATCTCGATCAATTTCCGGGTTGGCAGTGCAAGCCTGCTGCCCGAGGCGCTCCTCCTGCTCGACGAAGTAGCACGGCAGGCGAAGAGCGAGAAGGCCTATATGGTCGAAATCACTGGTTTTGCCTCGGCGGAAGGGGCGGCGGAGAAGAATCGGCGGTTGAGCCGGGATCGGGCCGAGGCGGTGGTCAGATATCTGGCCGAGAGCCATGATATTCCGCTGCGGAGAATTATCACGCCATACGGTTATGGAGCGGCGCGTCCGATTGCGGACAACACAACCCGCGAGGGACGGGAGCAGAACCGCCGGGTTGAGGTGAGAATTCTGATCAATAAAGGGTTGGTCACTCCGCCAGCGGCACGGACCACCCGTTAGGAGCTAAGATAGAAGTTCCAGGCACTGTCGGTGGTTGGAGATCAAATGAGAAACCGTCCTGCGATAATTTCAGCTGTCTGCCGGTTCAGTCAAATCGGGCTCACCGCCGGCACGAGAGAGGTCGCCCGAATCTTGCTCGGGCTGACAATCGTCACTCAGACGTTGAGTGGCGCCCTCGCTGCCCCCACTGTGCCAGGTACGGCTCGCTGGCAACAACCCGGGCAGCAGCCATCGCCGGAACAACGACCGGAGAGTAAGCCGCCCGATCCGAAACCAGCCCCGGTTCCGTCTGGTAATCAGGGTAATCAGGGGCGGACCGACCGGG
>JBEGMZ010000154.1:0-4594 GCA_041182745.1 Acidobacteriota bacterium | reverse complement strand
CTCGACATACTCGCTCACAAGATAGCCGCTCGCATCGGCCAGCATACCGTAGTCGAGGATGCGGGCGACGTTTGGATGATGAAACTGGCAGGCCAGACCGGCTTCACGACGAAAGCGGTCGAGTGCCCGCGGATCGGCGAGGACGCTTGCCCGAATGATCCTCAGCACCACTGACTGGCGGCTGTCGTCGAGGGCCAGAAAGGTGTTGCCGCTCCCTCCCCGGCGGATCACCTTCGTCAACTGATACCGGTAATTGATTGTCGAGGGAACGGTCTCAATCTTTTGCAACTGGATCAGGCAGTCCTCGCAGTACTCGACCGATGGTGGGTAGCATCGCTGGCAGGAGACGCACTCGCGGACGATATCCTCTGAATCGTACTCTGAAACGTGCGGTGAATCGTATGGGGGCATCTGCTCCCTCCTGAGGGTCTTACCCCCGACGCCGGAAACAGGCCTCGGTGGGGCGCCCTCGGTGTGTGTGTTTCATTTCATCACGAATCTTCGATCAGGACCAGATCGCCGATTCATAGTGCAAGGCCATAGTTATAAACACGGTTATAAAAACGGTTATGAACACAGCCGTGAACACAATCATGTTTGTTCTCTGACAAACCTCGATCTTGTCAAGTCAGCGTATCATAAAAATGGCTATCGTGATCAAAAAATAATGTTAGTCCGATCAGTCAGGAGTAGAGGCTCAGGATTTGTCACGTCGTGCGTCGGCCCAGCGCCGGGCGGCGCGGGCATTGCGGTGGAGTCCGGTCAGCTTTGTTCGTTTGATCGCACTTTTGCGGAAGCGGATCGTAAACTCCTCCTGGCTCAGGTTCGCAAGATCCTCAAGCGGCGGGGCGGTGATACCGTCGCGGGGTTTGAAGCGTTCCTCGCTGTGTGGGGTAGAGAATCGCGACCAGGGGCAGACATCCTGGCAGATGTCACACCCAAAGACCCAGTTATGCAGGTTGTCGGCGATTGGCGGAGGGAGGGTCTCGTCCCGCAACTCGATTGTCCCGTATGAGATGCAGCGGGTTGCGTCGAGCTGGTAGGGGGCAATGATGGCACCGGTCGGACAGGCATCGAGACAGGCGGTGCATTTGCCGCAGTGATCCGGCTCGATGAAGCTGTCATACTCCAGTTCGATCGAGAGAAGAAGTTCACCAAGGAAGACCCACGAACCGTACTTCCGGGTGATGACGTTGGTGTGTTTGCCGAGCCATCCAAGCCCGGCCCGAACCGCCCACGCCTTGTCCATGATTGGGGCCGAGTCGACGCAGAGACGGCCTTCGACCTCCGGCGCGAGCTCCCTGATGCGGTCGAGGAGCCGACGCAGCTTGTCACGGAGCACGTCGTGGTAGTCGTCGCCCCAGGCATAGCGGGATATTTTGCCGATTGCCGGGTCGTCGGAATGGCTCTCAGGGTGGTAGTAGTTGAGGGCGACGCAGACGACTGAGCGGACCCCGGGCATCAGCTGATCGGGATCTGTCCGCATCGTGGCGTGACGGGCAAGGTAGTCCATCTTCCCGTGGAGACCCTGCTCAAGCCATTCACGCAGTCGCGCACCCTCCGGCGCGAGGATCTGCGCCGGTACGATTCCGACCGGGTCGAAACCGAGCGCCCGGGCCTCATCCTTGATCAGGCTGGAGCTGATGACAGTCATTGCCGGTAGACGATCTCTTCCAGAAAGAGGCCGGAGGGGGGGGCGGTGACTCGCGCCGGATCAAGCCGGCCAGCACCCGTGCCGCGGGGAGATCGGTCGAGCAGGCGGCAGAAGTCCTCACTCGTTGCCCGTCCCCGGCCAACCTCGACCAGTGATCCGACCAGTCGCCGCACCATCTTCCAGAGAAAATGGGAAGCGCAGATCTGAAATGTCAGCAGATGATCCTCACGGCTCAGTTGGGCTCCGATCACCTTCACCAGTGGTGACTGGTCTTCGCGCCGCGGATCGCGCTCACTGAAAGCCGAGAAGTCATGCTTTCCGGCAAGCTTCGTTGCCAGGGCTCCCATTGTCTCGGTGTCGAGCTGGTCTTTGATCCACCAGACATACTTCTTGTCAAAGGCGGTTCGCCGGAGAGAGATCCGGTAGATGTAGCTCCGGAGCAGCGCGTCGTGCCGGGCGTGGAAAGAGGGAGACGCCTCCTCCACTTTGAGCAGGTTGATGTCCGTCGGGAGGAGATCGTTGATGCCGTGCATAATCTCGCGGACGCGGAGCCGCTCGATTCGCTGGCGGTTCGCGGCTGGGGTTCCCCCCCAGCGCGGAAACTTCAGGTGCGCCACCTGGGCGAGCGCGTGAACTCCGGCGTCGGTGCGCCCTGCTCCCCCAAGTTCAACCGACCGTTCGAAAAACTGCTCCGCCGCCTGCTGCAGTGTCCCGGCGACGGTTTTGGCATTCGCCTGCGTCTGCCAGCCACTGTAACGGGTTCCGTCATATTCAAGGGTGAGTTTCAATGTACGCATACTTGTCAAATGTGTGCGGCCGCTTAAGATCGTGTCAGAAGTCTCAGATGTCGATGCCGCCAACTTTCGGGCCACCCTTTGGTTCGGGCTTGATGAGCAGGGAGTTGCGCCGTTCCCGATCCACAATGCGGGTTGGCGTAAAGTAGGACTGCCATTCCGCCGGTGCATCGATCGTCTCTCCACCGTGCCGCGTGATCCGCTTTCTGACCTGACAGAGTACCGGCGTGTTGATGGCCACTCCGGAGACGATGACCTGACCTTTGGTCAACGCCGGCAGCTCATCGAGCAGACGCCGGCCGGCACCTTCAACCGATGACGCGATCGTCTGCTGATCGATCGGGTTGACGATCCGCATAATGAACTGGGTCATGCACTGCGAGAGAACGTCCTGGTCAAGTTTGCCCGGGCGCTGGGTGATCAGGCCGATACCGATCCCAAACTTGCGCCCCTCGGCAAGGATCTGTTTCAGGATATCGGTCGAGACGACTTTGGCTCCGGCCGGAGCGTAGCGGTGCGACTCCTCGAGCAGAACAAAGACCGGGTAGGGAAGAAAGGCCTCCTGACCTTCCTGCGCCGCCCCGCGGACAGTTGCCATGCGCGCCTTGTTAGTTCGCCGCAACAGCGCGCCGACAATCACCTGCTGTTCGGTCTCGTCAATATCGGAGAGCTGCAACACCGTGCACTGGCCCGGTCGGAAGAGGTCCTGCAGATCGAGGTTCTCATGATCGGAGAAGATCCGGCTCTGCTCGAAGCGCCGGCGCAGGCGCCACTCAAGCCCGTCGATGCTGCTGACGTTTCCGCTTCCCCGTCCTTCGTCGTCGCCATACTTCTGGGCAATCACTTCGTCGAGCAGATCCTGGAATCCCCAGAGACCACGTTCACCCCGTCCGCGGGTGTTGATCAGTGCCCGGTAGGCCTGACTGAGATAGGTTCGCATCTTCTCGGTCATCTCAGGCAGAAGATAGACGATGTCCGATTCGGTCAGGCTCGACAACCGCACCTTGATCTTGTCCGGGCTGTAGATGCGAACCTCCGGATGGTAGCTGCCATCCTGAAAGGCCGGATGCTGATGGATCTCCCGAAGCGTCCCATATTCACCGTGTGGATCGATGACGAGGACGGCGGCGCGGTTGTGCGGCATCAGCAGCTCTTCGAGCAGCACGCCGGCAAGATAGCTCTTACCCGAGCCGGTACTGGCGAGTACCGCGAGGTGGGTCGAGACGACCTCGCGCACGGCGAGGACGATTGGGACCTCGTCGATCTTTCTTGTCAGCAGCGAGCCGATGTGCGCCCCTCCCGACTCACCCTGGCGGCGGGGCGAGAGCATGGATGTCAGCATCTGGTTGGAGGTCAGGTAGATCGGCTGCCCGGGTGTTGGCGGAATGCGTGGATTGACAAAGTCACCCAGCGTTTCACTGAAGTATCCGATCATCTCGACGGCGATCTCGTAGATCTCGCCATTGTCACTGGTCAGGCCAAGCAGCCCGGATATCTCGGCAGGCGGAGTGCGCGGATCGACGAGGAAGCTGTCCGGGAGACCACGAACCAGCCTCCGTCCGGTGATTGTCCCGACAATCCGCCAGTCGCCATCACTTCCGGACGCCCGGTAGTAGACGAACTCACCAATCCTCGTTCGCTCGTTGTCGGTAGTGATAAAGGCGTATTCGTGGGGATCTTCTCCCGGACCCTTGACAGTGCCGACCAGTATCTCTTGAATCCCGTCCATGCCGGTCATGATAGTGATTTATCGTTGAGAAGTCACGAGGTTATTCAGCCGACGGGGAATAGATCACTATTGACTAATCGGCGACAAGTGGGGACGATGTCGATCACAATCAATAAAAATTGATCTGACGACGGAAGTGGCCAGGGAGAGGCTCTGGCAAGGCAGGGAGGGCTTGTCGATGAGAAAGCTGGTAGTCGGACATCTGCTGTTAATCCTGATGGCGGCAATGAGTTGGCGGATGGTGGAGTCCCGCTGGCGGGTGGGAGCACAGGGGGCAGTCGATTTTGAGCGCGACATCCGGCCATTGTTGCTGGCACGCTGTGCCGGGTGTCACGGCGCGGAACGTCAGAAGGGCGGACTGCGGCTCGATCGCCGGGAGGCGGCCCTGCGCGGAGGAGTGAGTGGGCCGGTGATCAT
>JBEGMZ010000153.1:0-2517 GCA_041182745.1 Acidobacteriota bacterium | reverse complement strand
CGGGCCGGATCAACATTCTCACCTCCTCACCACGCCGCATCCGCAATCTGCCCGGCTTTCTGAAAGAGGCCCTGCCCGCCAGCATATCCACGATAGATTTCACTCCGGTCCGCGGAAATATGCAGACGCGGGTGCGGAAGATGTGGCAACCTGATGTCGATGGGCTGATCCTTGCCCGCGCGGCGCTGGAGCGTCTGCTCGAGGCGGCCGGACCCGGGGAGGACGAGTATGCCGCGACGCGGACCGCGCTGCGTGAGGCGCTGGGAGAGTGTCGCTGGATGGTCCTGCCGGTGATGGAGAGTCCGAGCGCGCCGGCGCAGGGTGCGCTGGCGATCGAGATCGCCAGCGATCGGGATGATCTGCGGCAGCTGCTCGGGGAGATCAACTGCGCGGCGACATTTCGTGCCGTCCAGCGTGAGAGGCAGATCCTCAGGTCGCACGGTGGAGGTTGCCACCAGGCGATTGGCGTCAATGTTCTGGTTCGCCCCTATGGTGAGATCACCGTGGTCCGCGGACTCGATGAGGCGGGTGGGGACGTGTCGCGGACTGAGCTTACGCCCGCGCGGCCCCGGCCGCCGCGGATCGCCGGTGACCGGCTCTGGCCCCACAGCGCGGATGAGCAGCGGTGGTTCAGGCGGGAGAGCCTGCCCGTTGAGCCTCCGCCGCCCGGACTGGCCTGGTGGATTGCGCGGGCTGATGCGCTGCCGGAGGGATGGCTGGCAGAGTCGGCCGGGGGAGCGACAGGTACTGGAAGTGACCAGATTGTCTGGACCAGCGGGCTCCGGACGTGGCAGCGGCTGGCGCGGCGTGGCGTCTGGGTCAACGGATCCGCGGAGGGGCTGGGCGAGCAGGAGTTGCCGTCGATCGAGACGCTGGCCGGCCGATCCCTTGAGTGGGTCAAGCTCTCGCACGACGAGGCGGGGAGCCGCGACGAGATGAGAACCCTCGCCACCTACCGGTTGGTCGAGAGCGGCGCGGCGCTGGAGCTCGATCCGGAAGCCCACGACTATCTCTTCTGGACCAGTGGGTCGAACTTTCGGCTGGCTCTTGCCCGGGCCCCGTGGTTG
This sequence comes from Acidobacteriota bacterium, assembly GCA_041182745.1. Lineage (GTDB taxonomy): Bacteria > Acidobacteriota > Blastocatellia > RBC074 > RBC074 > CAIOZW01. The sequence continues at coordinate 1,450 of JBEGMZ010000153.1, read as the reverse complement.
CGTGAGAAGATCCATTTCTGTGGTCCGGGCAATACTTACCGGGCGCTGGTCGAGGCCGGGATCGAGCCGCACGTCTTTCTCGATCAAGAGCAGTGGCGGCGGGAGATGAGTCTATGAACAAGCGATTGATGCGATTGCGGGCCACGAAGCACCTGCGTGATCTCTGTGCCGAGACGGAGTTCCATCGCGCCCAGTTGATCCAGCCGCTCTTTGTGGTCGAGGGGCTGGGGGACGACGAGGAGATTCCGGGACTGCGGGGAACCCGGCGGCAGAGTATCGAATCAATGGTCCGCCAGGTCGAGAGTGACCTCGGGGCCGGGGTGACCCAGTTCCTGCTCTTTCCCTCGCCGGCGGGGAAGCGCGAGGCAGGCTTCGATCATGGATTTACACAGGAAGCGATCCGGGCGCTGCGCCGCCATTTTGGCGCGGATCTCTGTCTCTGGATCGACACCCGCCTCTGTTCATCGACGACCCACGGCCATTGTGCGGTCCATGGGCAGGGGCGGATCGACCTCGAGGCGACGCTCGAAGAGCTGGCCCGCGCCGCGGTCGCCTTTGCTGAGGCCGGGGCGGATGGGATCAGCCCGAGCGATATGATGGATGGGCGCGTCGCCCGCATTCGTCAGCGGCTCGATGAGAATGGCTTCGATCTGGTCCCGATCATGAGCTACAGCACCAAGTTTGCCAGTAATTTCTATGGTCCGTTCCGGATCGCCGCCGATTCCGCGCCCCAGTTTGGTGACCGGCGCCATTACCAGATCGATGTCCGTCACCGGACCGATGCGCTCGCCGCGAGTGTGCGCTGTGCGGACGAGGGGGCGGATCTGTTGATGGTCAAGCCGGGGATGACCTCGGTCGACCTGATTGCGCCGATCCGTCAGGAGACTGGTCGAGCGGTTGGAGCCTACCAGGTGAGTGGCGAGTATGCGGGCCTGGTCCTTCTGGCTGAGCATGGGTTGACCAATTTCGAGGCCGCGCTGCTTGAGACATGGCATGTCTTCAAGCGGGCCGGCGCCCAGTTTATCATCACCTATGGCGCGCGTTATGCGAAGTCGATGGGCCGATAGGCAGGAGAAGCCCGTTAGGCAGGACAGGAGATGAAGAGATGACGACTTCGGAAGCACTTTTTGAGCGGGCACTGCGGGTGGCGCCGGGCGGAGTACACAGTCCGGTCCGCGCCTTCCGCAGTGTCGGTGGAACGCCGATCTTCTTTGAGAGTGCGCAGGGGGCGACCTTGCGGTCGGTCGATGGGCGTGAGTACATCGACTATTGTCAGAGTTTTGGGCCGCTGCTGCTCGGACATCGGGATCCGGATGTAGCGCGGGAGGTCGAGGCGGCGGTCAACACGGCGTGGAGCTTTGGAGCCTGCGAGCCCTACTCGCTGGAGCTGGCGGAGTTCATCACTTCACGCCTGCCGTGGGTCGAGAAGCTGCGGTTTGTCTCTTCGGGG
>JBEGMZ010000152.1:0-5202 GCA_041182745.1 Acidobacteriota bacterium | reverse complement strand
CACTTGCCGGACGGCTCCGGTGACACCAGCCGCAACCCCGGTGAGCTTACCGGCCAGCTGAATCAGTCTGTCCTGACAGCCGCGAAGCTCGACCGAGGAATGGATCGTTTCGGTGCAGGATGGGCTGAAGTTGATGCGCCTGAGCCCCGCGTCAGAGTTGGGGCCGATCTCCCCAGCCGCCCGCAGCAGCATCTGGGTGAGCGCCGTCGCGGCCAGATCGTCTTCCACTCCCTCGGTACCGGTGGTCATCGTCAGGGTTATCCACTGGCGGTCGAGTGGAGAGTACCAGGCCGGTCCGGTCTCGCCGTGGAGCAAGAGGCTCTCGCTCCAGCCTGGCAGCGAGAGTTCGAGGGTCACCGGGTCTTCAGCTCTTACCCAGACAACTCGGCTGAGGTCTTCATCCCCCTCCTGATATGACCGCAGCAGGTTTCCCGCCAGCCAGCGGCACATCTCCTGTACGGCGTCCCACATGGTCAGCACCTGATCGGAGAGCTGATGGAGCAGGGCCTGATGCTGCTGAAGACGAGGCCCGACCAGTCGATGGTAGGTGTGGTTGGTCAGCGCCCGCACCCAATCCGCCGTCGACGGTTCAACCTCATCGATCGCGGCCAGAAAGTTGAGTGCAGGGTCATTCCCGAGGAGCGTCGCCACCGTTTCGTCAAAGATCGATCCCGGAATTGCGCTTAGGGTTGAGCTGCTGGTCGGACCCTGCTGCTGGCGGCGGATCTCCCGGCGAAGATCCTTGACCTCAAGTTTGACGCTCATTCCGTCACCTCCGCTCCCTCACCATTTGCGAACGGAACGGCCGCCGTCTCTGGCAGAAACAGGTTGGGAGCCGGCTGGAAGACCACGCCGGGTGGGCCGGTAAGAAGGCCGAAGCGTTCAGGAAAACTCCGCACACACTCCTCAATGGTGCTCTGATCCTGGTCGAGTCGCATCGAGAGATATTCAATGGAGAGAATGTGGTGGAGCGTCAGCAGCTCACCGATATCTTCACTGAGGTTGAAGTCGGGCTCGGCCGGTTGAGTGGCCGGCTCCCCCGAACCCGGAGACGGCATTATCATATCCAGCAGATCGCGCAATGAAGTCAGCCGAGTCGCAAGGTTGGCGACGACCCACTGGCTGACAGTAGCCGCGGAGATCGATTCGCCAAAATTTGCAAGGTCACCCGCCTTGGCCTCCGAGAGCAGACGTCGCAGCGCGTCGATTGCCGCAACCATCTCGGGGGTGATACCAATCCACTCGAAGCCTTTGGCAAGCAGTTCTTCTCGATATTCTCGTGTCCGCCGGGCAAGGTTGCTGATCGGCAGTCGGACATCACGAACAAGCAGCCGCCTTTCACGCCCCGACTCTTCGAGGACCAGCTCTCCGAGCTGGTCCCGCAATCGTCGAAAGTGCGAGGCCAGCGTTGTCATATTATTGTGATTGCAGAGGCTCAGCATCACCCGACCGGCTCTCCCCTCGAGAAGAAGGTCGATTCCCTTCAGCGGGGCAGATGCACCCTGTTCCCAGCCCGGATCAAGGACGCGCAGCAGCAGCGGGAGTCCGTGGGCGAGGATCCCCGATGTCTGGTCGGGTTGAATTGTCGCCGCCGACTCTTCGAGTCGTTCATCCATCTCCTGGGCCAGGAAATCGTCGACGGTCGGCCGATAGCGGTGCAGCTCCGGACGGCAGTCTTGCTCAAAGCGATCGGCGCAATGCGAAAGGAGCGCGCGCGGCGTGTTGATGTTTTTGCTCAGTGCAAGATCGATCCACTCCTCGGAGAGCGGCCAGAAGCGGTCAGCTCCGACCTTCCGCCATTGTTGAAGATCCGGAATCGTGTTGAGTCGTGTTTCGATCAGCCGCTTCGCCTCCCACGGGGTGAGGGCTTTCAGCGGCAGGTGGCCAAAGGATTTCAGACGGTCATAGTCAGAGGCGATGATCGAGCGGTTGAGTGAGTCGATGAAGATCGAAAGGATGCAGGAGATGAGCACGGTATTGCTTGTCTCGTCGTGCAGAAAGCCGATCATCTGCCCGAAGCGATGAAGGCCAGCCAGATCCTGCGGGTGGGATTGAAGGGCTTCGACCTGATCAAAGCAGAAGACGAGGGGCATCTCCGGTCCGGTGAGGCGGCAGAGGTTGAGAACAAGCGTCCGGGCGCGTTCCTCCGGATCTCCGTCAATATCGGTCTTCAGGCCGAGCTGGGCCAGAGCCACCTCCGGCAGCGACTCCCCACGCAGCCACGCTCGAACGTCCCTCCGGTGACGGCCAAGCAGGAAATGGGTCAGCACCGTTCCGAGGTCACGATCGCTCAGCCCCGCCATCTGCTCAAGGCTCTCGATCACCTCTGCCACCTCGTCGGTCGCTCTCGGGTCGGTGCGGGCCTGCCGTTGGATCCGTTCCAGCCATCCGTTTGGCTCGCCAATCGAGGGGCGGAGATCGACCAGCCGTGGCAGCATAATCCGTTCAAGCTGTGTCCGGCCATTGGCTGTCTGACGCAGCAGATCCTCGCCGAAACGGCTCAGCAGATGACGCCAGATCATCTGCGGGCTTGTCTGCAATCGAACCGAGACGAAGATCGCCGGCGGTGCCGGACCATACAGGGTCAACCCACCCGCCAGCCAAGCCTGAAGCCGCGCCAGCAGGTGCGTCTTTCCACTTCCGGCATCACCGTGCAGAAGCACCGATGTTGATCGCCGCTCCTGTCCAACCCGCGCCAAGGCAGTACGGCAGAGATCGAACGCCTCCTGATGGATCTCCGGTACATCGACCACATCCCAGCGCCACGGATCGGCGACGATTGAGCTCCGAAACGGATTTGAAATGGTTGCGAGTCGATTCATCGGAGTGCTATGCCCACGTAGTGGTTGCCCTGTGCGTCGACCACCAGCTCGCTCCGATCAGACGGGCTCATCAGGCCGGGGAAGTCGTGTTTCAGGAGGGCGACCCGATAATTGGCCGCCAGGTCAAGAACGATCCGGTCGAAGTTCGACTTCTCCCACCCCTCAGACCTGAGCGAATGCCAAAGCTCACGCAGGGGAAGCGGTGCTCCCTGTGCCGCCGCCAGCTTCACCTGGATCATTCTTTCGAGCAGCCGGTTGTCAGGCTCGGTCGGGTCAGCCGCCAGTCCCGATCCGGCCCCCGCCCCAAACTGCCGCCACGATTCGGCGAGGCTCTGCCGGGAGAGTGCAAGCCGGCGCGCAATCCTGTCGAATGCATCACTCAGATAGAAGTCCGGCTGCGGCGGCAGAACGCTGTAGCGGGCGGTGCGGCTGCCCAGCACCGGAGGCCACTCGTGGAGATCCCCGCTCCGAACCATCCGGCTGACCAGCTGGCGCTGTGACTTTTCGTCCAGTCCGCGCAGCGCACTTCGTAGACCTCGAATCAGATCCGGGAGCGTCAGCGATCGGTCCCCCAGCCGCTTCAGAATCAAATCCCGGGCCAGCTCCTCAATCCCCTGCGTCCAGTAGCGGGTTTTACCCGTTGTGCCGGTTCCGGGATAGGCGAACGCTTTGCCGATCGCAACCTGCCGCTCAAGCAACTGCTCGATCCCGGGCAGGGGGAGCTTATAGGGCCCGGTCAGCCGGTCACGTATCTGCCTTGCCGTCAGCGGCCCCGATGACTGCTCAAGAGACCGGAGCAGAACCTCGCCGGCGATCGACTCAAATTCGGGCGACTCTGTGCTGGAAATGTCACTTCTCCGCGGAGCGTCTTTCATGGTCATGCATGATTACACCTGATTGCAGACTTTATTACGGATTATGTCTGGTGGTTACGCGACTAATGGCCGACGGACCCGGGTGGAGCTTCTCCGTCCGGACGAGCCAACAATGGGTCAGAATAGCATTGACGGCAGGGCGGGGCAAACTTATAGTTCAACGTGAAGAGGGAGGGATCGTGCGGATTACGGTCTCGTCCCACCGGTTCTCGTCTCGCTGGTGTACCCATGTCCATCCCTGATCAAGCCCTGAAACAGACTGAAACAGTACAGAGGAGATCAGACAAAAGATTGGACGGAGCCGGGCAGGGTAGAGCAATCTGAAACCAGCGCAAGAGGGAGCGCCGAATCCCACATTTTGTTGCCGATTTTTATCAGGTCTTCAAGCCACTATATGAAAATTATTGATCTTGCCATACAGGCCGCCCGGGAGGCGGGCGCCATACTACAGACCTTCGCGAAGGACGGTTTTCGGGTTGAGACCAAAGGGGTCATCAACCTCGTCACTGAGGCTGATCTTGCCAGCGAGCAGCATATTAAATCGCTCATCCACGGCCACTATCCGGGCCACGACATTCTGGCCGAGGAGTCTGGCAGCACGGCCGGAAATGATGAGACCGATGGCTATCGCTGGATAATAGACCCGCTCGACGGCACGACCAACTTCTCGCATCGCTTTCCGTGCTACGCTGTCTCGATCGGTGTCGAGTACCGGGGAGAGCCGGTGGCAGGGGTGATCTACGATCCGACTCGGGACGAGCTTTTCGCCGCCGAGCGTGGCGCCGGGGCAACCCTCAACGGTGAGCGGATCAGTGTCTCGACGGTTGACGATCTGGAGCGAGCTTTGCTTGTCTCCGGATTCCCCTACGATATACGCGAGCGGATGGATGACTATCTCCCGGCCTGGCGCGAGTGTCTGCGCCACTCGCAGGGAGTGCGTCGACTTGGGGCCGCCTCGATCGATCTCGCTTGTGTCGCCAGCGGCCGGATGGATGGGTTCTGGGAGAAGGGGCTTCATCCGTGGGATACCGCTGCCGGCCACGTTCTGATCGAAGAGGCTGGGGGACGTATCACGAGCATGGAGGGGACGCAATTCGACAACTTTGTCCCGAGCCTGCTCTGTACCAATGGCCTGATCCACCAGCAGATGCTCGACCTTCTCGCGAGCTGTCGCTGAATGGTTGATGAAAAACGGAGAAGCCTCCCATGAGTTTCCAGCGTCGGTTGACATTATTTGATGCCACGATGATCGTCATCAGCGGCATCATCGGGTCAGGGATCTTCATCAATCCATACATTGTGGCGCAGCTGGTGACAACGCCATTCCTGATTCTTGCCGTCTGGGTGGTGGGCGGTCTGATCGCGCTGGCGGGAGCCTTTGTATTCGCGGAGCTGAGTACGGTTCTGCCGCGGGTTGGGGGGCAGTACGCCTTCTTTCGCGAGGCGTTTCATCCACTGGTAGCATTTCTCCACGGCTGGTCGCTGCTCTTCATAATTCAGTCCGG
>JBEGMZ010000151.1:0-4468 GCA_041182745.1 Acidobacteriota bacterium | reverse complement strand
GATAGAACGCATAGAGACTATTCGTCCTATGCGGCGAATACTAATTCGGTTGACCGATCGCTGCAAGGGCGGCCAGGCTTTTCTCAGAATCCAAGGGCGCGGCATTTGCCACAGTCGTCACACGAGCGTGGCTCGAGCGGACAGGGCTGACCGGTGGCTGTCTGCCAGATTGGCGGTGCGATACCGATATCGACCAGACGGCGCTGGCTCGGATGGGCTTCATAGGCCGTGCCTGTCCAGGGGGAGTAGTATTCACGGGGTGAAGCCGGGCCAGTGGGCTCGCTGGAACCCGCTGGAATCGGCGCGGTAACATCGTTCGCAATGGTAACTGGCTGACCGAGAGCCTCGACCACCGCTTCGCGCACCATTGTCCGGATTGTCTCAGCCGTGTCACTGCTCACGCTGTCCCTCCAGTTCAACACTGTCAACCACCCCAACGATCGCACTGTCGATCGCGGCCCCAACCTCACCGGTCGCCGCTGTCGAAGCCGACCATCCATCCTGGATCACCAGCACCAGATCCCCCTCCCCCGAATCGACCGAGTCGAGGGCGAGCATTGACGCTCCACGTACCGTCCCGTCCGGATTGACCGGCTGCACCAGCATAATCCGCGCCTCGTCGTAACGCCGGTTCTTCTGCGTCGCCACCACGTTCCCCAGTACCCGCGCGAGGATCACTTGTTACCTCCACCACTGCCCAGTGACTGCACATGCTCTTCCGAATCGATGATCCCGATGATCGTGCAGTCGGTCGGTACTTCGCTCCCCTCAAATGGGAAGCTCGCCTCTTTTCCACGACACCAGAAGACCAGCTCTCCCACTCCGGAACCGACCGAGTCGACCGCGACCAATGGCCGCCCCGTCGGACGCAGATCTCCATCGAGCGACTGGATGACCATCAGCCGCCGTGCCTCAAGCCCGCCATTCTTCACCGTCGAGACCACATTGCCAATCACTCGCGCTATCTGCATCTTCCCACCCGGACTTACCACCAGCCACCAGGACTTACCACCTTATGCCGGATTTTACTTTACCCGCCCGGCGATTTAACCTCAACCCGGATTCTGGACCAATATCGACCAGGGAGGAAGAGATCTTGAACCACGATTTTAGAGCTGTCATCTTCGACTTCAACGGCGTCATCGTCAACGACGAGCCGCTCCACTGCGAGCTGCTCCGCGAGGTGATCTGCGAGGAGGGGATGCTATTCAACGACGGCGACTACGAGCGCTACTATCTTGGGCGGAACGACCTCGCCTGCTTCCGGAGCGCGCTGCAACGACATCACCATCCGCGGCTGGAAGACCCCTCGTATGTCAACTCGCTGGTCAGCCGCAAGACCGATCGTTATCAGGCGACCATCCGCCAACAGGATCTCCTCTTCCCTGGCGTCGCCGAACTGGTCGCGGGACTGGCCCTGACTCACCCTCTCGCCATCGCCTCCGGCGCACTGCGCGCCGAGATCGAACTGGTCCTCACTCGTGCCGGAATCGGCCAATGCTTTCAGCTGATTGTCGCGGCCGAAGATGTCAGAAACTCGAAGCCAGATCCCGAAGGTTTTCTCAAGGCCTGGCAGGGATTGCGAAAGCTCTTCCCGGACCTGCGCCCCGCCGAGTGTCTCGTAATCGAAGACTCGGTCGCTGGCGTCACGGCGGCCAAGGCTGCCGGTATGCAATGCCTGGCCGTCTCCACCAGCTTCCCTGCCAGTGCGCTCCATCAAGCCGATCAGATCACTCCCGAACTGACTGCCTGGTTCAGAAGACCCTGATCGCCAGCAACGTCAGATCGTCGTGCTGGTGGGTGCTGTTGGTAAAGTCCTTGACATCGCGCAGAAGCCGGTCAACCAGCGCTCCCGCCTTCAGATTTCGATTGCTCAGCAGAAAATCGAGTATCCGCTGTTCGCTGTACTCAAGACGCTCCGGGAGCGGAGTGTGCGACTCCGGCAGCCCGTCCGTATAGAATAGCAACAGGTCTCCCCGCTGCAACTGAATTGTCTCGCTCTTGAACTGCTGCTTGTCGAAGACACCCATCAACAGCCCACCCGTCTTCAGCGCCCGCCACTTCCCGCTGGCGCTGACCAGCAGCGGTGGATTGTGGCCCGCATTACAGTACTGCAACGTCCGCGCCTCGGCGTCGATGACAGCGTATACGAGGGTCAGCAGAAGCTGATTGCCAAGGTCGCGGTGAATCCTCAGGTTGGCGTCACGCAGCACCCGGGATGGGCCACCCTGGCCACGTCGTGCCACGCTTCGCAGAATGCTGCGGGCCGCCGCCATCCCCATCGCCGCTCGAATTCCCTTGCCCGCGACATCTCCGATCATCATCCCCATCCGCCGCTCGGAGAGCATGACATAGTCGTAGAAGTCGCCACTCAGATTCAGTGCCGGCTCAAGCCGGGCCGCGATCTCAAAACCCTTCAGATGTGGTGCCGAAGCCGGAATCATCGAGCGCTGGACGTCACGCGCCATCAGGATCTCGCGCTCAAACTGCCGTTCACGATCCAGCCGCTCCTTGTAGAGGCGCGCATTGACAATCGCGATACTCAAATTGTTGGCGATATTCTCGAGCAGTCGGGCGTGGTACTCGTTAAAGGCGTTTCGCTGTCCGCTTTCCAGCGCGACCACTCCGATCACCTTCTCCTCATAGATCAATGGCACTGCAATCTCGGATCGCTGCCCCTGTCCGCGCCAGTTCTCCGTCACATAGTAGTCCGGATCACGCAGCACATCATTGACAATCTGGGTCTGCCGATCACGAACCGCGCGGGAGACGATTCCCCGATTGACCGGTGTCCGCGTCTCGCGCTCACGCTTCTGGGCGCCATATCCCAACTCGACGTGCCAGACAAACTCATCCCGCGCCTCATCAATCAGTCCAACCAGCAGAAATTCGTACTCGATCACCCGGTCGAGCAGCGGGGCAATGTGATTGAGCAGGCTGTCAAGCTCAAGGATCGCGGTGATCTCGTGCCCGATCTCAATCAGGGTCCGCATCTCACGCGTCCGCTGGCGGAGCTCATCGTAAATGCGCGCATGATCGAGGGCAATCGCCAGCTGCCGTCCAAGAATGTTCAGAACCCGCTCGTGGTCGGTGGTGAAATAGTTCGGCTCCGAACTCTCGATGGTAAGGACACCAACTATTTTGCTGTCGCGCACCAGCGTCAGCGGGACCGCGATCTCCGAACGCGGCTTCTTCTCATCCTCGGTCTCGATCTCGAGATAGCGCGAATCGAGGCTGACATCACCAACCGTGATCGTCTGGCCCTCTCTGACCGCCGCCGAGGCAATGCTACGATCGAACGGAATCACCTCATAGGCGGCCATCTCGTCGGGCTTAAATCCAACCGACTTCTTCCAGACCAGTCCCCCGCGCTTTTCATCGACCAGAAAGAGGTTGAAGAATTTAAAATCGATCACCTCGCGCAGCCGGCTTGCCACCCGATCGATCAACTCATCCAGATCAAGTATCGAGATAAACTCGATACTCAGCTCGTTGATCAGATTCTGCAGCCGCCGCGTCGATCGATTCTCCGCCTCCGGGCTGTCGTCTGCCTTTGATGATGGTGTTTGTTGCGTTGGAGAGGTCATAGAACCCCCAATTGCCGATCCACTGTCGATAAACTCCTTGAATCTATTGAATCTATTGAATCTATTCCCATCCCGGATCTGTTTGGTCGTGCCGGGTCACAGTTAAGCTGTTGATAAGGGTCGTCAATCAGAGTCAGTGGACTCCGCGTGAAGATTGGTGATGGCCGCCAGGATCTCGTCATCCGAAGGGCGCAGAAGGGGAAAGACCACCTTCCGATACCGGACGATTCCCTCACCATCGATGATGATAACTCCGCGTCGAACCCCGAGGAGGTTCTTCATATCACAGGCCTGCGCCACCTGCCCATCCTCATCGGCGAGCAGCGGAAATGGAAACCCGTTACCAGCAATGAAGCGCCGATGCTTCTCGAGCCCGTCGGTGTTTATTCCAACCACCTCCGCCCCCGTCCGCCGGTAATCCTCCCACCGGTCACGCACACTGCAGAGCTGCTTTGTACAGACCGCCGTCTCATCTGCGGGATAGAAGATCAGCACCACAATTCGACCACGATAGTCACTCAGTCGCCACCGATCAACCCGCTCTCCGAATATTGCCGGCAGGTCTATCTCCGGAGCCTGCTGCCCAGGATGAGCACCTGTAGATTCAGCCATTTTATCTTATTCCTGATCTTATTCCTGATCTGATTCCCGATCTGATTCCTGATCTGATTCCTGTTTTTGATCCGCTGCCTGCGGCGACTGCTTTGCAGTCAAGTCGCCGCTCTGCATCGAATGTGACTCGTAAACTGGCGGAATTTCATTGTCCTATACAATCCTGATTTATACCAGTACCGTAACAAAGAAAGTCGCGGCAACCATCGAAAAGGGCTACTGCAGGTACTGGTCACCCACCCTTTACCTGCTTGAGTAAAAAATTATCT
>JBEGMZ010000150.1:0-4234 GCA_041182745.1 Acidobacteriota bacterium | reverse complement strand
TTGGTATACTGATAGTCGCCGAAATAGAAGAGCTTGTCCTTGATGATCGGACCGCCAATGGCAAAGCCAACCTGGCGGTAGCGCGTCGGCGCGCGATTGCCGGTAAAGTAGTCGCGTGCCCGCGTGTTCTCGTTGTTGCCAAAGAACCAGGCGCTGCCGTGAATCTCGTTGGTACCCGATTTGAGAGTGACCGAACTGACAGCGCCACCGGCGCGGCCAAGCTCAGCGTCAAAGTTGCTGGTCGATACACTGACCGTCTCGATCGCATCGGCCGCCGGAATCAGCACCGTCAGCAGTCCGGTCTTCTGGTTGTTGTCGACCCCTTCGATCATAAAATTGTTGGAGAGACGGGACTGGCCATTGACCTTCGATTCGAGGCTGTCCTGTGGATTGAAGAACTCTGAGTGCGGACGTGACGGCCGCGTCGCACCGGGCACAGTGACCAGCAGACCCTGGAAGTTACGATTAAAGGCGAGGGGGAGCTCCGCCACCTGCTTCGTTTCAATCAGCCGGCCGGTATCGGCGCGATCCGTCTGCAGGATTGCTGCCGCCCCGGCCTCGATCGTCACCGTTTCAGTAACCTCACCTACCTGCATCGCCAGATCAACCCGGACGGTCGTGTTCACATCCACCACCACACCGTCGCGGACTACCTTCTTGAAGCCGGTCTGTGAGGCTTCAACTCGATAGACCCCGTTTCTCAGGTTGGGAAAGACGTAGTTGCCATCCTGGTTGGTCGTGGCCGTCACCACAATGTTGGTTCGTATCTCGGTTGCGGTGACTGTTGCTGCCGCCGCCGCCGCACCGCTGGTATCGGTGATTGTGCCGAGCAGCGTTCCATTAACTGCCTGGCCAAAACCCGCTACCTCTCCTGCCAGCAGCACCAGGGCTGCCAGCATCAGGCCTTTCAGACTCCTCATATCAACTGTTCTCCTTCGCATTTGCTCAAATTGTCGGACTGTGGTCTCTTCTGTTCGGTACTATTCTTTATCACTGGTGCCGCTGTGGCTTCTCTCCGACATAGCGGCTGACCGTTCGGATCCTGTGGCAGCTACCATCCTTATGCCCCGTGGTGATACCACCCGGCGGGCAGACTGCCCCGGTGCTACTCTGCGCCGAGTAATCTGCCGACGGCGATTATGTAGGCAATGGGTCTGGTGTCATTCGGACCGACGGCAAATTATGGAGGGATCGATCGTGGTAGTCAATCAATGGCGGGGTGAGCTGATAATCGGTGTCCGAGTACTGTCAGGGTAGTCGCACTATAGATCGAGAGGGCCTTCCAATTAGAGATCTCACGCGAAGACTCAAAGGTGAATGATTGTACCGGGAGGCTACCCTTCGCGTCTTCGCGTGAACCATACAGTAATCGATCCGGTCTCTGCAGAGAGATCTCACGCGAAGCCGCGAAGACGCGAAGAAGAATGATTTTTTCAAGAGCACATCCTTCGTGTGAGGTAAGCAGTAATACATCCGGTCTCCGCAGAGAGATCTCACGCGAACGATCGAAGATCAATTATTGTTTCAAGAGGCCTTCCTTCGCGTCTTCGCGCCTTCGCGTGAGCCATAAACTAACCCATCCAGGCTCAAGCCACTAAGCCCCGCAGTGCCGAAGACCGCCGACAGGTATCCCAGCGAGAACTGTCAGCCCCAAAAAACGAATCGCCCGCCTGAACCTTAGTTCAGCGGGCGATGGTACCATTCCTGGTGAGAGCAGTTGTCGATCGGCTACCTTCTGAGTCGCCTCTGGCCAACTTTCAGGACCTCAACTTTAACCTTACGACGTCCAAACTCGATGGCTTCCTGATAAGAGGGGACCCAGACGTCGATGATATTGCCCTTGATGCGGCCACCTGTATCCTCGACCGTGTAGACACCGGTATACTCACCAGCGGTGACCTGAACCACCGATCCCAGGGGCAGAATCCGTGGGTCTGCGGCAATCACTCCGCGCTGGACGAACGATCCTGAACGGGTGATCCCCTTCAACGAGTATGCTGTGGCTTCAAAGCTCCTGACCTCACCGGCCTTCAACTCAGGCTGCGAGAAGCTCGCCTCCAGCTTCGAATCAGCCGGAGCAAGCCTGACCACCGACGCCGGACTCTTCAGGCGGACGTTCGGCTCGGGAATCCTCCCACCACCAACAGCCTGTGCGGCGGCTCCAATGTGCAGCAGGAGGATAGCAAAAAATACCCCTGCGAAAGTGCAAATTCGGTTACTCATGACTTCCGTTCATCTCCCTTTTCCTGCTCGATCCACGCTGTCCGATCGAACTCCGGGAAGCTGGCAATGGCAATATCCGCCAATCAAGCCAACCCCCTGTTCTGCTGACACCCTGGTTCGAGTGGGCCCTGACTCCTGCTCTCCTGCTCTCACTGAGACGTCAGGTCGGGGCCTTGTTTTCATCCCGGCAAACACCTGCTTTTCAAACGCCCGTGAACTATACCACCAGTTCCGCCAAAATCGGTTACACCATTTCGAATAGCAGGTTAAACCATTACCCAACACTATTTTAGCGCCATCATATTTCAGGTTCACCTCTTGACAGCTTTTTCACAAACGCCCAAAAAGACCGAAAAAACGATTAAGCTCGTTTATGAACCGATAAATTGATGTAATCGTACAAGGGTAAAGTTGCCCGCCGATATCAGTCGTGATGATTAAAATTGAGGATTTCAGAGCGAGAGACAGTCGCAGTGCCGACCTTGGCGACGACGATACCCGCGGCCTGGTTGGCGATGATGGCCGCCTCGACAAGGGAGGCGCTGGCGGTGAGAGCGAGGGTAAGCGTGGCAATAACCGTATCACCGGCGCCGGTGACGTCATAAACTTCACGGGCGGTGGTCGGGATGTGGGTGATGCGACCTGAATCTTCAAGCAGGGTCATTCCGTGTTCACCGCGGGTGATGAGAACGTGGCGGCATTCAAGAAGCTGGCGGATCCGGTGGGCCGCCGTGGTGAGGGAGGCCTCGTCAACAATCTCGATTCCGGTGGCCCGCTCGGCCTCGATCTGGTTGGGCGTGACAAGGTCGACCCGACGATAGTGGGTAAAGTTACGGATCTTGGGGTCAAGGCAGATCGGACAGCCGGCGTCCGTGGCCAGTTCGATCACCTGCTGGAGAAGGAGCGGGGTGAGAAGCCCCTTGTCGTAGTCGGAGATGACAAGCGCCTCGGTGGAGGGGAGAAGGTCGGCCACCGTTCGGAGGATATCCTGCTCGGTCGACTGCCCGACCGGGGAACGATCCTCACGGTCGGCACGAACCATCTGCTGGCTGTGGGCGACGATGCGGGTCTTGCGGGTTGTCGGGCGTCCGGGAACCGTCAGCAGTCCATCAACCCTTGCGCCACGCGAAGCACAGAGGTCGCGGAGCATCCGTCCTCCCTCGTCATCCCCAATGATACCGACAGGGATGGCAGTAGCCCCAAGCTCGATCAGATTGGAGAGTACATTGCCCGCTCCGCCAAGCTGTACTGTTTCACGGCGAACCTCGACCACCGGTACCGGCGCCTCGGGTGAGATGCGACGAACCTCACCCCAGATGAACTCGTCAAGCATCAGGTCACCAAGGACGACGATCCTGCGCCCGGTAAAATGGTTGAGAATCTCGGCGATGCGCTCTTTTTTCATGGCAGAACCCGGAGCTGATCGATCGCCGTCCGCACCTGATCGACCGTGATCGAGCGGATGCACTCTGGTTCGGCGAAGGCTTCGCACCGGTGCATCGCGCAGGGGTTGCAGGAGAAATGGTTCTGGACCAGGCTGGCCGGGGCCTGCCACGGCCTCCAGCGAACGGAACTGGCCGGCCCGAAGAGGACGACCTGCGGAGTTTTGACCGCCGCGGCAATGTGGGCCGGACCGCTGTCATTGCCGACAAAGAGCCGGGCGCCGGCGATCACCGCGACCAGTTCGCCGATCCCAAGGTGGCTGAGTGCCGGAAGCGGCCGGCGGAAGGCGGCGGAGACGGCCTCCAGCTGCGCGCGCTGTTCACTGGTTGGAGCACCGGTCAGGACAACCGGCAGACCCCGCGCCTGCAGATCGCTCGCGATCGCGGCAAAGCGCTCCGGCATCCAGCGTTTGGTATAGAACTCGTTGGTCGGAGCGATTACGGCGTAGGGCCGTCCCGGATCGACTCCAACCGCCGCCAGCGCGGCTGCTGCCGCCTCGCGGAAGACCGGGGAGACGGCAAGGCCGGTCGGTCCCGGCTCATCCGTCGGCAGGCCAAGCCATCTGAAG
>JBEGMZ010000149.1:0-4724 GCA_041182745.1 Acidobacteriota bacterium | reverse complement strand
GGAGCATCTCCTCTTTGCCCTGCTTCAGGATGCAACCGGCAGCGACGTCATCATCAAGTGTGGCGGTAATATCGAGCAGTTGCGACGCGAAC
Source organism: Acidobacteriota bacterium (assembly GCA_041182745.1). Classification (GTDB taxonomy): domain Bacteria; phylum Acidobacteriota; class Blastocatellia; order RBC074; family RBC074; genus CAIOZW01. Next base: position 4,632 of record JBEGMZ010000149.1, on the reverse strand, counting down.
TCGAGCAGTTTTTCAATGAGGAGATGGTTTCAGCAGGCGGCAACGGTGAGCATTTTCCTGACCAGACAGACGCCTTTGGCCGTGTCGTCGAGCGGGCCATTATGCAGGCGCGGGCCTCGGCCCAGAACAATGTCGATGCCGGCAATATCATCGCCTCGCTGTTCGAAGAGAACCACTCTCACGCCCGATTCCTGCTTGAAAGGCAGGGGATCACGCGCCTTGACGTTCTCAACTTTATTTCGCACGGAATCACGAAGGCCGACAGCATCTTCGAGCAGATGCCGGGAGAAGGTTCTGAGGGCGAGGATGAAGAGGAGATGGAGAATCGTCGGGTACGCGATCCACTGACCTCTTTCACGACCAATCTGATTGAGCGGGCAAGCGCCGGGGAGATCGATCCGCTGATTGGACGCCAGATGGAACTGGAGCGAACAATCCAGATTCTCTGTCGTCGCCGCAAGAACAATCCACTTCTGATCGGCGATCCCGGAGTCGGCAAGACAGCGATCGCTGAGGGGCTTGCCCTGCGAATCCAGCAGAATCAGGTTCCGGAGGTGCTGGAGAAGACCGAGGTCTACGCCCTCGACCTCGGAGCGCTGCTTGCCGGGACACGTTATCGTGGCGAGTTTGAGCAGCGGCTGAAGGCGGTCATCGCAGCCCTCCAGAAGAAGAAGCGGGTTATTCTCTTCATCGATGAGATTCACACGGTGGTTGGAGCCGGCTCGGTGAGCGGTGGAACGATGGACGCCTCAAACCTTCTCAAGCCGGTGCTGGCATCGGGAGGACTGCGTTGCATTGGCTCGACGACACACCACGAGTACAAGGCCTCCTTCGAACGTGATCGGGCGCTGGCGCGGCGCTTCCAGACGATCGAGGTCTGCCAGCCCAGCATTGAGGAGACCTACCTGATCCTGCTCGGCCTCAAAAGCCACTACGAAGAGCACCACGGAGTTCGGTACAGCGACGAGGCACTGCGTGCAGCCGCTGAACTTGCGGCCAAGCACATCAACGACCGTTTTCTGCCTGACAAGGCGATCGATGTGATCGATGAAGTCGGGGCAGCCACCAAGCTGCTGCCGGTGGACGAGCGTCCGGAGCTGATCACCGAGCACGAGGTGGAGGCGGTTATCGCCCGGATGGCTCGCATTCCGACCCGAACCGTCTCCAGATCGGACAAGGAGCGGCTGCTCCAGCTTGAATCGGATCTGCGCGAAGTGATCTATGGCCAGGATCACGCCGTGAAGCAGATCGTTGAGGCGATCAAGCTCTCGCGAGCCGGCCTGGGTCAGGCGGACAGGCCAATCGGCGCATTTCTCTTCTCCGGTCCGACCGGAGTCGGAAAGACTGAACTCGCCAAGCAGCTCGCCCGAAGCCTCGGGATCGAGTTCATCCGTTTCGATATGAGCGAGTACATGGAGAGTCATACTGTTTCACGCCTGATCGGCGCTCCTCCCGGCTATGTGGGGTTCGATCAGAGTGGGCTTCTGACCGACGCGATCCGGCGAACCCCGTTTGCGGTACTCGTTCTTGACGAGATCGAAAAGGCCCATCCGGACATCTTCAACATTCTCCTGCAGGTCATGGATCACGCAACCCTGACCGATAACAACGGTAACAAAGCCGATTTCCGCAACATCATTCTGATTATGACAACTAATGCCGGGGCGCGTGATCTGAGCGGATCGCGGCTTGGATTCAAGGTTGCCGCGAGTGCCAATGCTGCCAATGGTGGTGGACTGAGTGGAACCGGCAGCAAGGCGCGGGGTGCCATTGAACGTACCTTCAGCCCTGAATTTCGCAATCGCCTCGATGGCTGGATTGCCTTCGACCAGCTCCCCCCGCACGTCATCGAGAGGGTGGTGGACAAGTTCATCGGTGAGCTTGAGAATCAGCTGAAACCGAAGAATGTGACCATCGAACTGACCCCGGCAGGACGTGAGTGGTTGGCTCGCAAGGGCTACGACGAGCAGTTCGGCGCCCGGCCAATGGCGCGCCTGATCCAGTCGAAGATTCGTGAGCCGCTGGCCGGCGAGATACTCTTCGGACAACTCGAACACGGAGGCGAGGTGACTGTCGATGCCAAGGACGATGAACTGGCACTAACCTTTCACCCCAGTCAGAACGGCCAGGAGACCAATTGAACACCCGGAGGAATGAGTACCATGAAGATCCAGCGCCCATTTTCGATCGACCGGTTGAGCAGACGCGGAGCCCTGATTTTTTTACTTGCGTCCGGATTTCTGGCGCTCACTGACTGGCGTGAGGCTCACCAGGCACAGCAGAAGACGCCCCTGGCGGCACCACTCAAGGGGCTGCAGTACCGCCATCTCGGACCATTCCGGGGCGGCCGCTCGGTGGCAGTAGCCGGGGTACCATCCCAGCCGCTGACCTACTATTTTGGCGCTACTGGTGGCGGAGTATGGAAGACGGTCGATGGCGGGGTCAACTGGGAGTCGGTCTCTGACGGGCAGCCCTTCGGAACCGGTTCGGTTGGTGCGGTCGAGGTGAGCCAATCCGACCCGAACGTGGTCTATGTCGGGATGGGCGAGACCTCGGTCCGGGGTAATGTTTCACACGGAGATGGAGTCTACAAGTCGGTCGACGCCGGAAAGACCTGGAAGCGAATCGGACTGCAGGATACGCGCCATATCGGGCGAGTGCGCATTCATCCACGAAATCCCGATATCGCATACGTTGCGGCGTTGGGACATCTTTTTGGACCGAATGATGAGCGGGGAGTCTTCCGCACCAAAGATGGCGGAAGAACGTGGGAGCGGGTTCTCTTCAAGAGCAATAAGGCTGGCGCGATCGATCTCGCCATCGATCCCTCAAATCCAAACAACCTTTACGCTGCGATCTGGGAAGCGAAGCGGACTCCATACAGTCTCGAGAGTGGCGGAGCTGACAGCGGCATCTGGAAATCGACGGATGGTGGTGACACCTGGTCCGACATTTCGCGTCACCCGGGACTTCCGAGAGGACTGCTGGGTCGCATTGGCATTACCGTCTCCGGAGCTAATGGCGACCGGTTGTGGGCCATCGTCGAGGCCGATGATGGTGGCGTCTTCCGTTCCGATAATGGCGGAGATAGCTGGACACGAGTCAATGAGAGCCGCAACCTTCGCCAGCGTGCCTGGTACTACAGCCACATCTACGCCGATCCGAAGAGCGCTGACACCCTCTACGTTCTAAATGTCGGGTTCCATAAGTCGGTCGATGGTGGCCGAACCTACACCACAATCAGTGTTCCGCACAGTGACAACCACGACCTCTGGATAGATCCGGCAAACCCGCTGCGGATGATCAACGCCAACGATGGTGGGGCAAACGTGACGACCGATGGCGGACGCAACTGGAGCGAGCAGGATCAGCCGACAGCTCAGTTCTACCGGGTCGCACTCGACAACGATTTCCCATATCACGTCTACGGTGCCCAGCAGGACAACTCGACCGTCAGGATTGCCAGCCGGACGACCGGCTTTGGGATCACCACTCGAGACTGGGAAGAGACGGCTGGCAGCGAGTCGGGTTGGGTGCAGCCCCACCCGAAGGACTCAAATATCGTCTTTGGCGGCAACTACGGCGGATATCTGACTCGGCTTGACCACCGGACCGGACAGGAACGCGACATCAATGTCTGGCCTGACAACCCGATGGGCTGGGGTGCTGAGGGTATGAAGTATCGGTTCCAGTGGAACTTTCCGATCCTCTTTTCACCGCACGATCCGAACACCCTCTACACCGCCGGCAATCTTCTCTTCAAGACAACCAATGAGGGGCAGACCTGGGTGGCGATCAGTCCCGATCTGACCCGTAATGACAAGACCAGGCTCGGGCCATCCGGAGGGCCGATCACCAAGGACAACACCAGTGTCGAATACTACTGCACCATCTTTGCCGTCGCTGAGTCTCCGGTTACAAAAGGCGTCATCTGGGCCGGTTCCGACGATGGTCTGGTTCACGTAACCCGCAACGGCGGGGCCAACTGGGAGAAGGTCTCCGACAATATCAAGGGGTTGCCAGAGTGGATCCAGATCAACTCGATCGAGGCATCACCCTTTGAGGCAGGCACCGCCTATGTCGCGGCGACCCTGTACAAGTCAGACGATAACCGCCCATACCTCTACCGAACAGACGACTATGGCAGATCGTGGAAGAAGATCGTCACTGGTATTCCCGAGACGGCCTTCACCCGCGTCATCCGTGAGGATCCGAACCGGCGTGGACTGCTCTACGCCGGCACCGAGACCGGGATCTATGTGTCATTCAACAACGGCGAAGAATGGCAGTCGCTTCAGCTCAACCTGCCGGTTGTTCCGATCACCGATCTTGCAGTCCACAAGCGAGATAAGGATCTGGTTGTAGCGACCCAGGGTCGAAGCTTCTGGATCCTCGATGACCTGACAGTCCTCCACCAGTGGGAGAGCTCGATTGCGACAAAAGATTCGCATCTCTTCAAACCCGAAGAGTCGGTTCGGATGCCAGGTGGTGGATTCCGGGGACGCGGAGCCAGCTCAGTCGGTCAGAACCACCCTGCCGGCGTTGCCATCTGGTACCATCTGAAAGAGAAGCCAAAGGGTGAGATCGGAATCGAGATTCTCGATGCCGCTGGAAGGTCAGTTCGTACCTTTT
>JBEGMZ010000148.1:0-2680 GCA_041182745.1 Acidobacteriota bacterium | reverse complement strand
GCTCTGGACATAGGCCGTTCGCGTGTCACGCGGCGTGAAGTTGACCCGCGCCGTCAGCGGATTGAACCGATCTGGCGAGACAAAGCCGGCCGGATAGCCCATCATCGTCGGTCGGAAACAGTTGAGGAAGTTCTCGCCTGTGCAGAGCCCCTGCGAGGGCTGTTGAGCGATCTGACTGCCAACGATATTTGGACCGTTGAAGGCCAGCAGGTTCTCGCCCCCCAGCCGGTTGAAGTGGACGTAACTGATTCCGTAACCACCACGCAGAACCGTCTTATCCATCGCCTGCCACGCAAAACCGATGCGTGGCGACCAGTTGTTGAAGTCTGGATCGACCAGCGCCTTATCGTAGAGCGATCCATCCTTTGCCCGAAGCAGCGTCCGCGTCGCCGGATCAAAGTTGGCCAGCAGATTGTCCTTCTCATACTGCGGCGTCGCAAACTCGTACCGGATCCCGAGATTGAAGGTCAGTTTTTGATTGACCTTGAAATCATCCTGCAGGTAGGCGAAGTGCATCCGCTGGCGGTAGTTGACGATCACATTGTTGTTCAGTTCATAGTTGCTGCGCGCTCCGAACAGGAAGTCGGCCAGATTGTAGATATTGTTGCTTCCCGCACCGGTCGGACGGCTGAACTGTCCGGAGTAGCTGTCCTGTCCATATTTCGGGTTGAAGTCATCGATCCGGGTATTGACGAGCTGGTACTCATAACCCATCTTCAGGCTGTGTCCAGCGACGACGGTCGTGTAGTTGACACGCGGGTTATAGACGGTTGGATCCTGAAACTGCGGATTGCTGCCCTGCCGGCCCAGTCCGGTGTAACCGCCGATATTCTGTGTATTGAGACCACCGGCAAAGCGGGGGTCGGTCGGCAGCCCCGGCAGGCGGAAGTTCGAATCTCCGACCCCGGTCGGAGTCTTGCCGGCGAGGGTGCGCGAGATTCCAAGCCGGAACTCGAAGACTGAAGTGCCGTTGAGATTATGGGTCACGCCGGTTGCCAGCTGCTGATTGAGCACCCGGACGAAGGCGTTGGCCGAACTGAAGACCGGGCCCGGAATCGTCGGAGCCTCATAGTTGTTCATCTTGCGCTGACTCAATCGGGCGAAGACCGTCGTCTTCTGATTGAAGGTGTGGTCGACCTTCAGATCACCCTTGTCATTGTAGAACTGGCTGCGCGGTAGATCCTCGAAGTTGTTCGCAACAAATCCGGTCGCCGTCTGACTGGTGGTCGGCCCAACCAGTGCCGCCATCACCGACCGGGCAAATGGAGTGATCTCTGCCGACGGAATGACCCCGTCAGCATAGACCGTCCCGGTAAACGGGTTACGAACCGGGATGCCCAGTCGCCCCTCCCGCTGGGCGGCGGTCGGAATGGTAGCGAAACTGAGCGAACGCGTCACTCGACGAAATCCCTCGTAGTTGAAGAAGAAGAACGTCCTGTCCTTGACGATCGGCCCGCCAATCGTCGCCCCAAACTGGTTCTGCTGAAGCACCGGCTTGACACCGCGGGTCGGCTTGAAGAAGCCGGTCGCATTGAGCGCGGTGTTGCGGAGGTAGTTGTAGACTGAACCGTGAAAATTGTTGGTTCCACTGCGGAGCGAGGCGTTGATCACCGCGCCGCCGGCACGTCCGAACTCGGCACTGAAGTTGTTGGTCTGGACCCGAAACTCCTGAACCGCATCGGGTGAGGCCTGGATCACCTGATTCGAAAAGCCCTGGTTGCTTGTCCCGTAGGAGTTGTTGTCGATGCCATCGAGTACGAAGTTGTTGAGCGAGCTGCGCAGACCGTTGACGTTGAACGAGGCGTCACGGCCACCCGAACCCTGATTGTTGAGCACCGACTTCCGGACACCGGGTGAGAGGAGGGCGAGATCGGCATAGGCCCGACCATTGAGCGGCAGATTGACGATCTGCTGGCGATTAATGACCTGGCCGCGATCGCTGCTCTCGGTCTCGAGCACCTGGATGTTGTCGGCGGAGATTGTTACCGTCTCGGTCACCGCCCCTGGCTTGAGCGCCAGGTCGACCCGCTGTCGCGCGTTGACCGTCACCTGGATGTTCTCGGTGATCACCTTCGTGAAGCCGGTCGCCTCGGCAGAGACAGTGTACGATCCGATCCGGACATTGAAGAACTGATAGTTGCCATTCTCATCCGAAACGGTCGTCACCACCACCCCGGTCGCGACGTTGCGCAACGTGACTGTCGCCCGTGGCACCCCGGCATCCGCACCATCGGTCACCGACCCCAACACTGTTGCCGTATCAAACTGACCATAAGCCAGCGTTGCCGTGACGATCATCACGAATACTGACATTGCCAGCCGGTCGACCATACCGCTCAACTGGCTGAACCTATCTGCTAATGCGCTCATTGATCCTCCTGAATAGACCCGCTAAATAGACCTGAAAAAAATTATTACCTGACTTTCCTGATAACCTTATCCGGCCAATAACCTCATCCGGTAACTTTCGGTGAACAGGCGTTAAATTTCTCTCTACCTGTTGCAAGCCTTTCGATTAAAAGTACTCCCGTATCAACTGTTATGCTGGTATTATGCCGGTCAGAATTTTAATGACACTTAACGCCGCATAATCCTTAACAGTCAGATGATATTGCAAGGTTATTCAGACCAGTTTAGTGCCATGTTAAATTCCCCTTAAGATACACGACTTATCGGCAGA
>JBEGMZ010000147.1:0-3661 GCA_041182745.1 Acidobacteriota bacterium | reverse complement strand
TTCGGAGCGGCGTTTCCTGGAACCAGCAGGCATATCTCAAGGCCAGCAACAGTCGTGACGACAGTATCTTTGGCTTCACGGTCGCCATCTCAGGCAGCACGATCGTCGTTGGCTCGCCGCTTGAGGACAACAACGCGACCGGGGTCAATGGCAACCAGGCTGGTGGGCCGCTATATGATTCCGGGGCGGCCTACGTCTTTGTGCGAAATGGAACCGTGTGGAGCCAGCAGGCCTATCTGAAAGCGAGCAACAGCGGTGGGGACGACAAGTTTGGGCGATCGGTCGCCATCTCGGGTGAGACCATCGTCATCGGCGCTGATGATGAAGACAGTCTCGCCACTGGCGTCAACGGTGATCAGTCGTCGAATCTGGGTCCGGACTCAGGAGCGGCCTATCTCTTCACCCGTTCCGGTACATCGTGGAGCCAGGGAGGATATCTGAAGTCAGGCAACAGCGGGGGGTTCGACAATTTCGGATTCGCCGTTGGGGTCTCGATCAACACCGTGGTGGTCGGCGCTTCGGAAGAGGACAGTGCCGTGGCTGGGATCAACGCGAGCGGGGCCGACAACCTTGCCGAAAACTCCGGAGCGGCATACATATTCCTGACCGACAGTTCGCGTCCGGAGATTCTGAGCCTCTCTCCGGCATCAGCGCCCCAGAACAGCGCGGCCTTCACCCTGACCGTCAATGGGGCCAACTTCGTGGCCGGGTCACAGATTCGGTGGAATGGGATCGTCCGAGCGACGACATTTGTCAGCGCCAACAGGCTTACTGCCAGCATCGGCGCAGCCGATCTTGCGACTGCCGGGACTTTCAGCGTCACAGTAGCCAACCCCGCACCTGGCGGAGAGATCTCGAACGGGGCCACCTTCACGGTGACTGCGCCCAATCCGCTCCCGGCACTAAGCAGCCTGGTCCCGACAACGGTAGCAGCGGGTGGCACTTCCTTCACCCTGACCGTCAACGGGTCGGGTTTCATCAGCGACTCGATCGTGAGGTGGAATGGAGGCAGTCGGACAACGACCCTGATCAGTCCAACCCAGGTTACGGCGTCGATATCGGCAGGTGATATCGCCACCGCAGGGACGGCGGCGATCACGGTCATCAACCCGTCTCCGGGTGGTGGAGTCTCAAACTCCCTTCTCTTCACCATCTCCGGCACGGACTCACCTGTTCCGACAATCGGCTCGATCAGTCCTGACTCCGCCTTCGCGGGTGATGTCGGGTTTACCATCACTGTGACCGGGACCAACTTCGTCACCGGCTCGATTGTCGAGGTGGATGGGATGGCCCGTCCGACGACCTTTATCAACGTAACGACCCTCACTGCCGAGATTCCGGAGATGGACATTGCCGCCCCCGGGACACGGCGAGTCGGAGTTCGCACTCCGCCCCCCGGGGGCGGAACCAGCGGCACGCTTAATCTGAGTGTTTCGAGTCTGCCACCAACCCTCGATTCTCTGGTCCCGACCAGAGTAGTTGCGGGCGGAACCGGCCAGACGCTGACCATTTATGGCAAGATATTCTTCAACGGTGCAACTATCAGGGTGGATGGAGTGGCACGAGCAACCGTCAGAGTCAACGAGTATCAGCTGACGACAACTCTACCAGCCTCGGACATTGCGAGGCCGGCTCTCCTTTCCATTACAGTCGCCAACCCGGGCGGTGCCGTCTCCTCCCCTCTCATCCTCCCAGTCATTCAGCGCGTGACATCTGTCTCAGCGGCCAGCTATTCGTCCGGAGAGCAGGCTCCCGACTCAATCATTGCTGCCTTTTCAACCGGCCTCGCGACCGGAGTCGAGATCAACAATACTTCACCACTTCCGACCTCGCTGCGTGGAACTCGCGTCGTTGTCACCGACAGCGCGGGGGTCTCTCGCGAACAGTCGCTCTTCTTTGTCGCCCCCCAACAGGTCAACTACCACCTTCACCCGGCAACGGCACGCGGCGCTGCAGTGGTCATGGTCTACATCAACAACGACATTGTCGCACTCGGTGAACTCACTGTCGGAACACTTGCACCGGCCATCTTCACCCAGAACGCCTCCGGTGATGGGGTACCCGCTGCTTATGGAATCCGCGTCAGCGGTTCAAATGTCAGTGCGGTCAACATCCTCACCTACGATTCAGCCCAGTCTCGCTGGATTCCAATCCCGATCGATCCGGGAACGGCGAGCGAGCCCGTCTACCTTGCCCTCTTCGGTACCGGATTCCGTCGCGCCAGCGGAGCAGGAGGGGTAGTCGCACGAATAGGTTCGACCAGTATTCCAGTTCAGTTCATCGGAGCGACGAGGGACTATGTCGGACTTGACCAGCTCAACATCGGCCCACTTCCACTGACGCTGGCCGGTAGCGGCATCCAGCCGCTGACTGTATCAATTGATGGGGTGAGCGCCAACCAGTCGCGGGTGATGCAGCTGTCTTTCGCCTCACCATCCACGGCCAGCTGTGGAACAGTTACCGATATCGATGGAAATGCATATCCGACTGTTATCATTGGGGCACAGTGTTGGATGGGTGAGAACCTCCGCGTCACTCGTTACCGTGAGGGGACAGTGATCCCGCTTGATGAATCGGGAGGTGTTGCCGGTAACTCGCCAGGCGAGGTCTGGTCTCCGCGCACTTCCGGAGCACGGACCATCTATGCCAATACCTCCGCCAACCTCCCAGTTTATGGGTATATCTACAACTGGCACGCCGCAGCCGACCCGCGCGGACTTTGTCCGTCCGGGTGGCACCTCCCAACCGATGGTGAATGGGCGACGCTGTTGAGCGCACTCGGCACAAACCCGGGCGGTAAACTCCGCTCAACCGGTACCTCACTCTGGCTCTCACCCAACACCGGTGCTACCAATGAGAGTGGCTTCGCTGCTCTCCCAGGAGGCATTCGTAGCGATCGCGGCGACTTTGGTGGTATCCGCACCATCGCTAACTTCTGGACAGCAAGCCGAACGGATGGACGTGGGGCAGTCGGCAGATTTATTGTCGTCGGGGTAAGCGAGGTTGGCAGCGATTATCACGGAGAACGAAGTGGGCTCTCCGTCAGGTGCGTCAGAAACTGAGCCGGGTCGCGGAGAAGGCTGGTCGCACAATCCTTCGTATCGCTTGTCGGACCGATCAGCGATTCGACCGGAATATTCTGACGGCGCCGGTGAGGTCGCCGCTTACCAGCAGCTTGCCATCCGTGGAGAGGGCTAACGAGCTGATGTTTCCATTGAACCCTTTCAATTGAAGAACTTCCCGACTGGTAGCCGAATCGATGATGCTGATTGACTGTCGGCTATTGGCGACAAAGACCCTTCTCCCATCCTGAGAGAAGAGCAGATCCCTTCCGCCGCCACGGATCGCCTCAAGAGCAGTCACCTTGCCGCTGCCCAGATCGATGATCTGTGGAACGGGATCATCACCGATGATCCCAAGATGGCGACCGTCAGGGGTGATCGCCAGCGACCAGATGGTTTTGCTACTAGTGAACAGTCTTCTGGTCTGCTTGCCGGATCGGAGGTCCCAGCTTCTAGCATCGCCATCGACACCGGCTGTTACAATCTCCCTTCCATCGGGAGTAAAGACAATTGACGTGACTTCGCCGTTATGTCGCAGCGGTGGCACGGTCGCGCCCGGCATCGTATCAGGAATCGTATTGTGGATCCTGACCTCGCTA